>NZ_JAPSIW010001023.1 GCF_031178505.1 Streptomyces sp.
ACAGGTCGGTGCTCATCACCTCGTGATAGGTCGGCACGTTTCCCCC
The DNA here is from genome assembly GCF_031178505.1 of Streptomyces sp. GTDB lineage: Bacteria > Actinomycetota > Actinomycetes > Streptomycetales > Streptomycetaceae > Streptomyces > Streptomyces gulbargensis. The sequence goes on from NZ_JAPSIW010001023.1 coordinate 47, forward strand.
TGGAACCGGTCCCGCCGGTCAGATGCCGTCGATCCGCGACCGCCGGGCCAGGCGCGCGGTGGTGTCGAGTTCGTTGCTCCGGAAGCTGATGCCGGTCGCGCTCAGAGCCTGCTTCTCCGAGGCCAGGCGGCCGAGCAACATCCTGACCTGCTTCTCCCAGGTCTCCTGCGCCCTCTTCAGGGCGCTGGACGTTTCCCAGCCGTGGCCGTCCTTCGGTCCGAACTCCTTGACCGCCGCGTTCGTGCTCTCGGCAGCGTGTCTGCCGTCCCGGGTGACCCCCGGCTCCATGTCCTCACCGATCGCCTTCGCCGCCGCCTTCTTGGCCGCCGGGCTGGAGGCCATGTCCGGCCTCCCGACGCCTCCATTGGACCACCGGCGGGGGAGATTCATGGCTTGGGACGAATGGGAGCGGATCAAGGCGGACGCGACCGCCCAGCAGTCCGCGTCGACGCGGCTGAACCAGGTTGTCCCCGGAGCAGGAAACGAAGAGGGCGAACAGGCCGACCTGTAGCGGCAGTCCGGGAAGGGTGGCGAACAGCGGGGCCTTCCACCAGGTCGGGTCGGCGTCCTCGGTGAGGGTGAGGGTGGGCAGTGCGGTCATGAGGTCAGTCGACCAGGGGGCGGGGCGGTCCGGTATCCGGGGGCGTACTCAGGAAGCGGGCGGCCGTACTCAGGGGGTGACCGGGCGTTCGAAGAAGGTCTCCAGGACCACCGTGGCGCGGGTGCCGCTCACGCCGTCGATGGCGTAGACGCGGCGCAGCACGTCCTGGAGCTGCTCCGTCGTCCCCGTGCGGACCTTCAGGAGGACGGAGGCGCTGCCGGCGATGACGTGGGCCTCCAGGACTTCGGGGAGGGCGGCGAAGCGCTCGCCCGAGTCGCCCATCCAGGCCGTCGAGTCCACCATGACGAAGGCGAGCACACCGCGTCCGAGCGCCGCCGGGTCGACATCGGCGGAGGTGCGGCGGATGACGCCGCGTTCGCGCAGCTTGCGGACCCGTTCGTGGGTGGCGCCCGCCGAGAGGCCGACGGCCCGGCCGAGCGCCGCGTACGGCGTGGAGGCGTCCTGCTGGAGGAGGGCCAGCAGGTGCCGATCGGTGTCGTCCATCGGATCTCCTTCGGTACTTTCCTTGATCTGTCGTACTCCATTCTGTCTATGCTGTGATCATCGGAGCAATCTTCGGTACCACAAGAGGGAGTGACGGCATGTCAGGCGAGCGGCCGCAGGTGTACGAGATCCTCGACGACCGGTTCCGTACGGGCCGGTGCCACGCGGGGGACTCCCGCCTGGAGGTGCTGTACGAGGGCTGCCGCTGGGCCGAGGGCCCGGTGTACGTGCCCGCCGGGCGGTACCTGCTGTGGAGCGACATCCCCAACGACCGGCTGCTCCGCTGGGACGAGACCACGGGCACGGTCGGTGTCTTCCGTTCCCCCGCCGGCCACCCCAACGGCAACACCCTCGACCGCGAGGGCCGGCTCGTCACCTCCGAGCAGGGCAACCGCCGGGTCACCCGCACCGAGCACGACGGCTCGATCACCGTGATCGCGGACCGCTTCCAGGGCAAGCGGTTCAACAGCCCCAACGACGCGGTGGTGAGGTCGGACGGCTCGATCTGGTTCTCCGACCCCGATTTCGGGATCACCTCCGACTACGAGGGCCACCGCGCCGAGAGTGAGATCGGCGCCTGCAACGTCTACCGCGTGGACCCCGCGAGCGG
>NZ_JAPSIW010001024.1 GCF_031178505.1 Streptomyces sp.
CCGTACGGGCCGGCCGCCCGGCGGCCGAGGTGCTCCAGGCCTGGCGCACGGCCACGGAGCCGCGCCTGCTCCCGGCCCGGCGGTCTGCCGTGGGGAAGCGCCCGCCCGCCCTCCGGGGCGGCCACCCCCTCGCCCCCCGGCACGGGCACGTGGCCGTGTGCCCCCTCGCCGTGGCCGCGCGGGGCGGCCACCCGGCCGTGAGGACGCGTCCGCTCGCCGCGCGGGCCGGCCGCCCGGCGGCCGAGGTGCTCCGGGCCTGGCGCACGGCCACGGAGCCGCGCCTGCTCCCGGCCGGGCACCCGGCCCCGAGGACCCTCCCGACCGGCACCCCGTCACCTGAGGCCCACCGATGACCCACCCCCGTCCCCGTAAGCCCCTCTCCCCGCTCCGCCTGACCGCCCCGGCCGCGCCGCTCGCCCGGGCCGGCGCACTCGCCGGGGTCGTCGCCGCCGTCGGCCTGCTGCCCTGGCTGTCCGGAAAGGACCCGGCGCTCAGCCTCCTCCGGGCCCGGTCCGCCGAACAGGCGCCCACGCCCGAGGCGCTCGACGCCATCCGCGCCGACCTCGGCCTCGACGCCGGCCCCTGGGGCCTGCTCACCGGCTGGGCCGGCCGCCTGCTCCACGGGGACCTCGGCGTCTCCTGGGTGTCCGGCACCGAGGTGCTGCCCACGGTCACGGCCGGCCTCGGGGTCTCCCTGACGCTGATGGGCGCGGCCCTCGCCGTCGCGCTCCTCGTCGCCGTGCTCGTCGCCGCCCCCGTGCTCCTGCGGGGCCGGGCCACCACGGGCACGGTCGCCGCGATGCTGACCTCGCTCCCCGAGTTCCTCCTCTCCCTCGGCCTGCTCGTCGTCGCCGGGGTCTGGCTCCGCCTGTTCCCCACCTCCGGCTGGGCCGGCCCCGCCCACCTGGTGCTGCCCGCGCTCGCCCTCGGCGTCCCCGCCGGGGCGCTGCTCGGCCGGCTCGTCGCCGACGCGCTCCCCGCCGTCCTGGACGAACCGTGGGCCGAACTGTGGCGCGGCGCCGGCACCAGCCGGCGCCGGATCACCACCGCCGCCCTCCGCCGCGCCCTGCCGGCGCTCGTCCCGCAGGCCGCCCTGGTGGTCGTCGGCCTGACCGGCGGCGCCGTCGCCGTCGAAACCGTCTTCGCCGTCCCCGGCCTCGGCCGTACGGCCCTGGGCGCGGCCACCTCCCAGGACCTCCCGCTGCTCCAGGGCTGCGTCCTCGCCCTCCTGGGCCTGGGCCTGCTCACCGGCGCCGCCGCCACCCTCGTACGCCGGCGCCTCCTCGGACCGGCACTGCGCGCATCCGGCCTGAGCCTGCCGCCGCCGCGCCCGGCGCGCGCCTCCGCCCGCGTGCCGCTGATCCTGGCGGCGGTCCTCGCCACGGTCATCGGCTGGGGCCTGCTCCGCGACCCGTACGCCGTCGACCTCGCGTCCCGGCTCGCCGGCCCGTCCGCCGCGCACCCGCTCGGCGCCGACGCCCTCGGCCGCGACGTCCTCGCCCGGCTCGGCCACGGCGCCGCCGCGACCGTCGGCACAGCCGTCGCCGTCACCGCGCTGAGCTGGCTGGTCGCCCTCGTCCTCGGGTTCCTGCCGGGTACGGCGGCGGGCCTCGCCGACATCGCCAACGCCCTGCCCCCGGTGATCACCGGCCTTCTCGTCGCGGCCGTCACCGGCCCCGGCACGGGAGCGGCCGCGCTCGCGGTGACCCTGGTGTCCTGGCCGCCGCTGGCCGCCCACGCCGCCGCCCTCGCCGAGGAGAT
>NZ_JAPSIW010001025.1 GCF_031178505.1 Streptomyces sp.
CGTTCCCGTAGGGGGTGGCCCCGGGGCCACCCCTGGGCGGGCGCTACACGTCCAGCTGGTCGGCGACCGCCCGCAGCAGGCCGGCGATCTTCTTGCCGTGCGCCTTGTCGGGGTAGCGGCCCCGCTCCAGGGACGGCGTGATGTTCTCCAGGAGCGTCGTCAGGTCCTGCACGATGGACGCCAGCTCGTCGGGCTTGCGGCGCTGCGCGGCCGCGACGGACGGGGTGGGGTCGAGGACCGTCACCGACAGCGCCTGGTCACCGCGCTGGCCGGCGACGACGCCGAACTCCACCCGCTGTCCCGGCTTCAGCGCGTCGACCCCGGCGGGGAGCACCGACGAGTGGACGAAGACGTCACCGCCGTCGTCGCGGGAGAGAAAGCCGAAGCCCTTCTCACTGTTGAACCATTTGACCTTGCCGGTAGGCACGTCCGTCCTCGTCCTCGTACTCGTTGCTCGTCGGATGGGTATGGCAAACAGCGGGCCGACCGACCCGCCGCCACCAAGGTTAAGGGTCCGGGGGCCGGTGACAAGACGCCGCCGATGTGGAGCCCCGGCCTGGGAACTACCCTGGCGGAATGCGTAGTGAAACCCCCGCCGCACCGGTGAACGACAGCGCCCCGGGCGACGGCCTCGTCAAGACCGGTGTGATCGTCTTCGCGGTCGGCGCGCTGGCGACGCTGGTCACCGTGGCTCCGCTGTTCCTCGGCACCGACCCGTTCCCCACGGTCGCGTACTGCGTGTCCATGCTGATGGGTGTCGGCTTCCTGCTGGCCGGCGCGGGCGTGCTGCGGTCGATCGCCGCCCAGCGCCGCCAGGCCCGGGCCGGCGCGGCCTCCCCGGCTCAGGCCCGGTAGGAGTCCCACCAGGCGGGGAAGTCCGTCAGGTCCGGCAGGACCACGTCCGCGCCCGCCTCGCGCAGCTCGGCGGGGGCGCAGGGGCCGGTGGCGACGGCCACCGAGAGGGCGCCGGCCGCCGCCGCTCCGCGCACGTCGCCGACGTGGTCGCCGACGTACACCCCTGCGCCGTGGGCGCGCAGCGCCTCCGCCTTGCCCTCGGCCCACAGGCCGCCGACGACGGCGTCCGGCTCGATGCCCAGGTGGGCCAGGTGCAGTTCGGCGTGCGGTCCGTTCTTGGCGGTCACGACGAGCGTCCGCCCGCCCGCCGCGCGCACGGCCCGGACCGCCTCCAGGGCGCCCGGCATGGGCGGTGACGGCTCGACGGCGTACTCGGGGTAGAGGGCCCGGTACCGGGCGACCATCTCCGGCACCTGCGCCGCGGGCACCCAGTGGGCCATCTCGTGCTCCAGCGGCGGCCCGAGCCGGCTGACGACGAGGTCCGCGTCCACGGGCACGCCGTACGCGGCGGAGAACGCCTCCCAGGCCGCCTTGATGCCGGGGCGGGAGTCGATCAGCGTCAGGTCGAGGTCGAAGCCCACGGTGAGCCGGGACGGGGAGACCGGGGCCGGCGACGGGAGCGCGGGAGCCGGGGACGGCGGCGGGGCGGAGGTCATGGGGCCATTGTGCCGGGTGTTCGATTTCGGCCATGGGGCGCTGCATAGACTGAGCCAAGCCTTACCGAACCCGCCCGCCCCTCCGGCCGCCGTTCCCGGGCGACCGGCCGCGTACCACCCCCGATGGGTCTCCATGCCAGCCGCTCTCCGTTCCAGACGGGTCCTCGCGACCTCGGCGGCTGTCGTCGCCCTGCTCCTCGCCGTCCTCCTCAGCCTCGCCGTGGGCGCCCGCGCCATCGCCCCCT
>NZ_JAPSIW010001026.1 GCF_031178505.1 Streptomyces sp.
TCCTGCTCTGGATCTGACCTTTGAAGACGATCTCTAGGCCGTGTCTGATAATTGATCTTGTGGTGGGTCGTGGAGAGCTGACGGATGCGGCGTGTGAGCGGATAGCGCCCCTACTGCCGGGTGTTGACGGGCGGGGTCGGCCGTGGCGGAATCATCGGCAGGTGATCAACGGGGTGTTATGGCGGTCGCGGACCGGATCTCCGCGGCGTGACCTGCCGGAACGCTACGGGCCCTGGCAGACGGTCTACGAGCGGTTCGCCCGCTGGGAGGCGGACGGGACCTGGGCACGCCTGCTCGAGCAAGTGCAGGTGCACGGTGACTCGGTCGGAGCCGTGGAGTGGACCGTGTCGGTCGACTCCACGATCAACCGTGCCCACCAGCATGCCGCCGGCGCCCGCAAAAAGGGGCGTCGGCAGGGGACGAACTGGAAGATCCGGCATGCACGACGGCTGGCCAGGCGCTCGGCCGGTCCCGCGGCGGACTGACCACCAAGGTTCACCTCGCCTGCGACGGCCGGGGCCTGCCCCTGGCCGTCGTCATCACACCGGGCAACCTCAACGACTCCACCGTCTTCGACGCAGTCCTGGACGCGGTGCGGGTTCCGCGGACCGGTGCCGGGCGGCCGCGTCGCAGACCCGACACGGTCATCGCGGACAAGGCGTATTCGTCACGGGCGATCCGCCTGATGCTGCGGCGGCGGGGCATCCGGGCGGTGATCCCTGAACGGACCGACCAGAAGGCCAACCGCGTGCGGCGCGGACAGGACGGCGGCAGGCCACCGGCCTTCGACCGTGACCTCTACAAAGCGCGCAACGTCGTCGAACGCTGCTTCAACCGGCTCAAGCAGTTCCGCGCCATCGCCACCCGCTTCGACAAGCTCGCCGCCCGCTGCCGGGCAGGACTCCACCTCGCGGCACTCATTCTCTGGCTCCGCGAGCCCCGACAAGATCACTTGTCAGACACGGCCTAGCTCCCGACCTCGGCGACCAGCCGCACAACGCCGACGGCCTCTTGCTGATCGACGGGCACCCGATCGGTCCACCGGACCTCTACCGCCCCGACCGGCTGGTCGACCCCTCGACACGGCAGACCTCGGCGAAGTGATCGTCACCATCCCTCCGCCCTTCTTCCGGCAGGGTCTGCCCGAGGCGGCGGCGCGTACGTGGGTACGTCAGGTAAACGACGGTCTCCTCCAAGCCGTGGACGCGTACGACCGCCTCACACCACTCGGCTATCTGCCCATGGACCACCCGGAGCTGGCCCTCGACGAACACGTGCGCCTGCGCGAGGACGAGCGCTGGGCGGGCCTGACCGCCGTGGCCGGCGGCGGCTCGTACTCCCTGGCCGATCCCGCCCTTGCCCCACTACGGAAGGCCATGGACGCAGACGCCCGCACGCTGCTGCTGCACCCGGGCACCGTCCCCGATCCCCGTCTCAGTTCCTTTTACCTCGCCAACCTGCTCGGCAAGCCCGCCGAGACCGCGCTCGCCGCCGCCCAGCTCGTCTTCGGTGACATACTCGCCACGCACCGAGCCTGCGCTTCGTGCCGGTGCACTGCGGTGGGCTGCTTCCGGCGGTCGTCGGCCGCTGGCAGCGCGGGGCCGTCACCCCTCGCCTCGGCGTCCCGGACCTCACCGAACCCTGGCCCGGGTGCAGACAGTGAGCTTCTTCGAGCTGGGCCCCGATCAGGTGACGCCCGCCAAGCGCAACGAGCGAGGCCCCTGGGCAGTTGATCGAGATGTCTGACGTCTCAACC
>NZ_JAPSIW010000330.1 GCF_031178505.1 Streptomyces sp.
TGCCGTGGGCGAGGGAGACGAGACCGGCGGAGGCGATCTGGCCGGCGCGGTAGCCCTTGGCCGTGGCCTTCGCCTCGCGGTTGGCGTTGATCTTGTACGTCAGGCGGGACGCGGCCATCGCGGCCAGACCGGCGACGAGGGGGGCCGCCACGGCCGGGATGAGGACCTTGGTGACGATGGTGGAGCCGTTGACGGCCGACCAGCCGGCCGACGCGACCGCGGCGCCGATGAGGCCGCCGAACAGGGCGTGGGAGGAGCTGGAGGGCAGGCCCACCAGCCAGGTCAGCAGGTTCCACAGGATGGCGCCGACCAGGGCCGCGAAGATCACTTCCGTGCGGATGCCCTGTTCGTTGATGATGCCGCCGGAGATCGTCTTGGCCACCTCCACGGAGAGGAAGGCGCCGACGAGGTTGAGCACGGCGGACATGGCCACCGCCGTCTTGGGCTTGAGCGCACCGGTCGAGATGGTCGTGGCCATCGCGTTGGCGGTGTCGTGGAAACCGTTCGTGAAATCGAACACGAGAGCTGTCACGACCACAATGGCGAGCAGCAGCGTGATGTGTTCCATTTACCCAGGCAATCGTTTGACGTCAGTGGCTCGTCGAACGTAAGCAACCTGGGTGAACGGAAGGTGAACTGGGGCGGGCAGTGTGGTGTCCCGAACCGGTGTCAAGAGATTCCGTTTTCCGGCGCCGCCACCCCTGTCCACCATCCGAACACCCCGGAACCCCGGGTAATCCGTGTGCCTGCTGCCCTCACACCCCCCGCCACCGTCCGGACCTCCGGGGCCCCGTCCGCCCCCTGGACGGATTCAGCCGGACGAGGGACGGCCCGGCGAGACCCATGTCACCCGCCCGAGCGGCCGCCCGGAGAGAACGGCGCCGCCCGACCGGCCCGTCGGGTGGCATGGAAGGGGCGCACTGCGGACACTGGGGAGCGTGCGCCCGGCTACAGCGGCGGCAGCGGCCGTCACCACACTGATCGGTGTCGGCGCGGCCGCGGTGGCGGCCGGCCGGTACGCCAGCGACGTCGCCCTCAGGGCCTCGTCCGGACATCCCCTCCCGGGGGACCCCCGGCTCACCGTGCACGCCACGGGACCGGAACGGATCACCCTCACCCGCAGCCTCGCGTCGCTGCGCCCCGGTACGTACGGAGTGGCGGCGCCCGGCCTGCACGCGGTCGTCGGCCCCGTCCTCGACCGGGTCCCGCACACCGCCGACACCGTCGTCCGCCGCCTGGAACGGGTCGAGCTCGGCACCCTCGGGACCGGCGCCCGCGTCCGGCTCACCCCGCAGCTGCACGTCGGCACCCCCCTCACCGCCTTCGGGCTGCCCTACGAGGACGTCGAGATCCCCGGCGAGCTGGGGCCGCTCCCGGCCTGGCTGGTGCCGGCCCCCCGGGCCACCTGGGTGATCGCCCTGCACGGCCTCGGCACCACCCGCGAGCACCCGCTCAACCTCGTCCCCTTCCTCGCCCGCCGCAAGGTCCCCGTCCTCGTCCCCGCCTACCGCGGCGACGCCGGCGCCCCCGCCTCGCCCGACGGCCTCGCCCACCTCGGCGACTCCGAGTGGCGCGACGTCGACGCCGCCATCCGCTACGCGGTCCGCCGGGGTGCCGCCAAGGTCGTCCTGCACGGCTGGGGCACCGGCGCCTCGATGGCCCTGCGTGCCGCCGCCGAGTCCGGCGTACGGGACCGGATCGCCGGCCTCGTCCTGGACTCCCCGGTCCTCGCCCGCGAGACCACCCTGCGCAACCTCGCCACGGCCCACCGGATCCCCGGGGTCCTGCTGCCGCTCGCCGTCCGGGCCGCCCGCGCCATGACCGGCATGCCCGCGGGCCGTTCCCCGGCCGCCCCGGCGGCGGCCGATCCGCGCGTCCCCACCCTGATCCTGCACGGGCCCGACGACACGCTCGCCCCCTGGGAGCCGTCCGTCGAACTCGCCGCCCGCAGGCCCGGCCTCGTCACCCTGGTCACCGTGCGGCACGCCCCCCACGCCGCCATGTGGAACGCCGACCCGCTGCGCTACGAGGAGGCCGTACGCCGCTTCCTCACCCCGCTCATGTGACGGTCCGCCGGGGCCCGCTCCCACGGCACCGGGCATTCCGATTGGGCTTTCGGGCCGTCAGCGGGAAGACTGCCCCCGTGACGTCTCGAAAGCCCGATGAACCATTGGCGCGCAACTCCAGACTCCGACTCGTCCGCCCGCGGGCGCTGGCCACCGCCCGGCGGGCGGTGACCACCCGGCGCACCCGCCCGGCACCGCGGCCGCCGGAGGGGACTCCGCCCCGCGCGGAACTCGCCCGCCAGGCGCGGCACGTCCTCGCCGACGCCGTACGGATCGCCCGCTGGGCCGCCGTCGAGCGCGGCACGGGGCTCGCGGCCCGCCCCGGCTCCGAGACCGTCCCCGCCCAGGAACGGGCCGCCACGGCCCTCGGCCTGACGCCCGGCCAGGTCCGGGCCGGCTGGGACCGCGCCCGCCTCGCCGGGCTCGTCGAACTGCACGGCGACACCGCCCGCCCCGGCTGGCGGCTGCGGGCCTGGGACCGCGACGACTCCGCCGTCCTGCGCGGCTGGGTCGCCCTCTTCGACGCCTGGTCCCTGGTGCACCCGGCCCCCGCGGGCGTGGAGGCGAGCGCCGTCGCCGAGGTCGTCGAGGCCGTCCCGCAGGTCCTCTCGCTGCTCCAGCTCTCCCAGGGCCCCGTCCCCGTCCCGTCCCTCCTCGACCTGCTCGGCCAGCGCGTCGAGGAGCTCCGCGAGGAGCGCTGCGAGGTCCCGGACGCGGCGGACGCCCCCGGCCGGGACGCCGGGTCCGGCGCGCCCGAGGGGCTCCCCGCCCTGCTCGACTGGGCCCTGGAGGGCCTGGCCGCGGTGGGCGCGCTCACCCTGGACCCGGGCCGGGAAGGCCGCCAGGCCACCCTGACGCCGCTCGGCAACTGGGCGGTCTGGGTCAAGCTGGAGCAGATCTGCGTCGCCGCGCAGAGCCCCGCCGGCAACATCGAGCAGTCCGCCGAGGACATGCTCCGCGGCTGCGCCCGGCTCACCCCCGGCCCCGCCCGCGACGAGTACCGCGCCTGGCTCGCGGCCCGCACGCTCTCCAGCGCCGTCTCGGAGCTCCTGGCCGTCGCCCGGGGCGAGGACGCCCTGCTGCGCGGGCTGGCCTTCGAGGCGCTGCGGGTCGTCGGCGCCCCCGCCGAGGCCGAGGTCCGGGCCGCCCTGGCCGAGCCCCCCCTCCGCCCGTACGCCTTGCTCTGGCTCGCCGAGTACGAGGGGGCCGACCCCGACGACGCGCAGGAGGTCCTCACCCGCGAGGAGGCGACCTGGCTCTGGGTGGACACCGCCGCCGCCGTGGCCGACCACGGCGAGAGCGACCTGCTGGTCCGCCACTTGGACTCCGCCGTGCAGGGCACCGTCCCGGCCCTCCTCGACGAGGTACGGGCCGTCGGCCACCCCCGTACCGTCCAGGTCCTCGTCGCGCTGGCCGCCGCCCACCCCGACCCGGCCCTGGCCAAGGCCGTCCGCAGGGCGGCCTTCCAGGTCCACACCGGGGGCGCCTGACCGGCCCGGAGCCCGTCCCCGCCAGGGGGCGGGCCCTGAGGGTGTCCGGTGTCCGGGATCCGACCGGGCCCGCGGGGCCCAGGGAGGATCGCCCTCGCACCGGGCGTACCCGGGTGACCGGCGACGCACGGGGGGCGCCTCGGCTACGGAGGAGAGCCCGCGTGCGCAGGGGGGCACCTCCCGGGCGAAGCGCCGGGGGAGTCGCGGGCCGGGCCCGACTTCACGGACTCGACCTAGGCGCCGGCGCCGGGGGTGTACGTGCCGAAGCTCCAGATGTTCCCCTCGGCGTCGCGGGCGATGTAGTCCCGCGAGCCGTAGTCCTGGTCCCGGGGCGGCATGACGATCTCCACACCGTGGGCCACGGCCCGCGCGTGGTGCTCGTCCACGTCGTCCACGTGGACGAAGACGCCGACCGGCCCGCCGCCGGCCGTCAGCCGGTCGAACTCGCTGCCGGTGCCCCGGCTGCCGAGCATCACCATCCCGTTGCCGTACGTCAGCTCGGCGTGCGCGATCAGCCCGTCCTCGCCCTCGTACACGGCCGTGGCGGTGAAGCCGAAGGCCTCCGTCAGCTGGGTGATCGCCGCCTTCGCGTCCCGGTAGGCCAGGGCCGGGCAGATGTGGGGTGCTTCGGGCATCGCGCTCACGTCCTTTCGTACGCCGCGGGCCGGAGACGACCCGCGTCCTGTCCGGCAGCGGTGCGCGGATGATCAGCGGAAGGTGTCGCACCGGGCCATGTCGCCGGTCCGGAAGCCCTGCTGGAACCACTGCTGCCGCTGGGCGGCCGAGCCGTGGGTCCAGTTCTCCGGGGTCACCCGGCCCTGGAACTTCTCCTGGATCCGGTCGTCGCCGACCGCCGCCGCGGCGTCCAGGCCGTCGTGGATGTCCGCCTCCGTCAGGCGGGTCAGCAGCGGCCGGCCGGTCCGGTCGTCGGGCGTGGTCGTCGCGTGCCGCGCCCACACCCCGGCGTAGCAGTCCGCCTGCAGCTCCACCCGCACCGCGTTGGAGTCCGCGCCGGTCCGCCCGTCCTGCGCCCGGCCCAGCGTGCCGGTGAGGTTCTGGACGTGGTGCCCGTACTCGTGGGCGACCACGTAGGCCTGCGCGAACGGCCCGCCGCTCGACCCGAAGGTGGTGCGCAGCTCCTGGAAGAAGCCCAGGTCCAGATAGACCCGCCGGTCGCCCGGGCAGTAGAACGGGCCGACCGCCGAGGTGGCGGTTCCGCAGGCGGTGCCGACCTGCCGGGTGAACATCACGGTGGGGGCGTCCGCGTAGCGCCCGCCCCGGCGCGCGTACTCGCCGCGCCAGTAGTCCTGGACGCTGTTGACGACGGCGACGATCCGGCAGTCCTCGCGGGTGTTGGCGTCCGAGCCCTTGCGGCAGGCCTGGTCGACCTGCGCCGCCGAGGAGGAGGTGACGGCCGGCTCGTCACCGCCCGAGGAGAGCCCCAGCTGGTCGGGGCCGATCCCGAAGAACAGGCCCAGGACCAGGGCGACGACCCCGATGATCCCGCCGCCGACGGTGGCCCGCCCGCCGGGCAGGCGGCTGCCCCGGACGTCGCGTACCTCCGAGGTGTCCAGGTCGGCGTCGTCGTCGAACTGCACGGTCCACCACCCTCCGCGTCGCTGTCGCGGCGGTGGCCGCCGCTCTGCGCCGAGTATCGACCCCTCTCGCGCCGTCCGCCCCTTTTGCGGTGCGTGCGCGGGAAGGTGAGAAAGACGGCATTCGCCTACCCCCGGCCCGCGTGGCCGAAAACCAGTTGCAGGGGGCCGTTAGACTGGCCGCATGGCCATTCTCCTCGTGGATTAGCGGCGTCGAAGCCCTTCCCAGCCGTCCTTCCGCCGTTTCCCCATCGTCCTGGAGTCTGTCCGTGATCACCGCTTCCGGCATCGAGCTGCGCGCCGGCGCCCGTGTCCTCATCGAGTCCGCCACCTTCCGCGTCGCCAAGGGTGACCGCATCGGTCTCGTCGGCCGCAACGGAGCGGGGAAGACCACGCTCACCAAGTGCCTCGCCGGCGAAGGCCAGCCCGCCGCCGGCACCATCGCCCGCTCCGGCGAGGTCGGCTACCTCCCGCAGGACCCGCGCACCGGCGACCTCGACGTCCTGGCCCGCGACCGCATCCTCTCCGCCCGCGGCCTCGACGTCCTGATCCGCAAGATGCGGCAGAACGAGGAGCGCATCGCCGGCGGCAGCGGCGCCACCCGGGAGAAGGCGCTCAAGCAGTACGAGCGCCAGGAGACCGAGTTCCTCACCAAGGGCGGGTACGCCGCCGAGGCCGAGGCCTCCACGATCGCCGCCGCCCTCGGCCTGCCCGACCGGGTCCTGGCCCAGCCGCTGCACACCCTCTCCGGTGGTCAGCGCCGCCGCATCGAGCTGGCCCGCATCCTCTTCTCCGACGCCGACACGCTGCTCCTCGACGAGCCCACCAACCACCTCGACGCGGACTCGATCGTCTGGCTGCGCGACTACCTGAAGACCTACCGCGGCGGCTTCATCGTCATCTCCCACGACGTCGACCTGGTCGAGACCGTGGTCAACAAGGTCTTCTACCTGGACGCCAACCGGGCGACCATCGACGTCTACAACATGGGCTGGAAGCTGTACCAGCAGCAGCGCGAGGCCGACGAGAAGCGCCGCCGGCGCGAGCGGCAGAACGCCGAGAAGAAGGCCGCCGCCCTCAACGCCCAGGCCGACAAGATGCGCGCGAAGGCCACCAAGACCGTCGCCGCGCAGAACATGGCCAAGCGCGCCGAGCGGCTCCTGTCGGGCCTGGAGGACGTCCGCGTCTCCGACAAGGTCGCCAAGCTCCGCTTCCCCGAGCCCGCGCCGTGCGGCAAGACCCCCCTGACGGCCGAGGGCCTCTCCAAGTCCTACGGCTCGCTCGAGATCTTCACCGATGTGAACCTCGCCATCGACAAGGGCTCCCGCGTCGTCATCCTCGGCCTCAACGGCGCCGGCAAGACGACGCTGCTCCGCCTCCTCGGCGGCGTCGAGAAGCCCGACACCGGCGAGGTCACCCCCGGCCACGGCCTCAAGCTCGGCTACTACGCCCAGGAGCACGAGACCCTGGACCCCGACCGCACCGTCCTGGAGAACATGCGCTCCGCCGCCCCCGACCTCGACCTGGTCGAGGTCCGCAAGGTGCTGGGCTCGTTCCTCTTCTCCGGTGACGACGTGGACAAGCCGGCCGGGGTGCTCTCCGGCGGTGAGAAGACCCGGCTCGCCCTCGCGACCCTGGTCGTCTCCTCGGCGAACGTGCTCCTCCTCGACGAGCCCACCAACAACCTGGACCCCGCCAGCCGTGAGGAGATCCTCGGCGCGCTGCGCACCTACAAGGGCGCGGTCGTCCTGGTCACCCACGACGAGGGCGCCGTCGAGGCGCTCGACCCGGAGCGCATCATCCTGCTCCCGGACGGCGTCGAGGACCTGTGGGGCCCGGACTACGCGGACCTGGTGGCGCTCGCCTGATCCCGGGCTCCGGTTCCGGGGGGACCCGCCCCGGGACCGGTGATCATTCCCGGCTGGATCATTCGGCTCATGGGTGATCCTTCATCTGGGTGAGGACGTCTCGTACCCGACGGCGCGGAGCCCTGCGGAATCCTTCCGGCAGGCCCGCGCCGTACGTGTGTCCGGCGCGCGCCGCTGACCTGCTGCTTCCGCCGGCCGAGGCTCCCCGGGCGG
>NZ_JAPSIW010000331.1 GCF_031178505.1 Streptomyces sp.
GCTGGGGGCCCTTGTGAGGCTGCGGGACCGCGTTGAAGTCTCCGCCCACCACGACGACCTTGCCGGCGTCGATGTCATCGTCGAGTTCGGAGGCGAGTCGCGCCGCCTGCGCGGAACGGGCCCGGTCGTTGACGCCCGTGGCGTCGTCGAAGGCGCGCATGTGCACGCTGCAGCCCTTCACCTTCCCGGGGACGCCGACGAGGGTCGCGTCGTGGCAGAGGGCGTTGAACGTCCGCGCCGGGACGACCGGGCTGCCGTCGGCCTTGATCTGGTGGGTCTCGCCGCCGAGGAAAATCTTGTCCGGGGGGCCCAGCGTCCCTCGGGCTCCGACGACTTGACCGATCCAGCAGCGCGTGTCGTCATTGGCCGGGTCACTGTCCATGTTCACCGAACAGTCGGACACGCCGCAGCCCGTGTAGTTGGTGAGCAGGGGCGTGAAGCCGAACTCGTAGGTTCCCTCGTACTTGTTCCGGAACCACTGGAACTGCGGGTAGCACACCTCCTGCAGCATGATCAGGTGCACCGGCTGGAAGTCGGAGATCTGCCGCTCGATGTGGTGGAGCTTGTCGGTGCCGCCTTTGTTGCACATGCCACCGCACATGTTGAAGGTGACCGCCCTGAGCTGAACCCCGGCCCCGGCCCCGGCGTCGGCCGGCGAGGTGTCCGTGGCCGTGCGCTTCGTCTCGGTCACCGCCCGGTCGGCCCTCAGCAGGTCGGGGCCGACCGGCGGGTCCGTACGCCGCCCGGACTCGCCTCGGGCGTCCGGAGCGACACGGCCGGATCTCGTCGCCGGCGCCTCAGGGGCGCGTCCTTCCCGAGCCGCCGAGCGGCGGCTCCGGCGGGCGGGCGCCCGCTTCCGCCCCCGCCTCACGCGACGCCGGCGGGAAGCCGTCCCGAGGGGTATTCGAGCGGTGTGAGGAAGTCCAGGTCGTCCAAGGGCCGGTCGGTGAAGAAACGCAGGAGGAGTTCGCCGACCTCTCTGCGTCGTTCGAGTGCCGGCAGATGGTCGGTGTCGCGGACGAGGGTGAAGATGCTGCCGGCGATGGTGGCAGCGGCTTCACGGCCCAGGTCGGGGCGGGTGAGGGTGTCGTGCTCGCCGGTGACACAGAGGGCCGGGACGCCGCTCACCCCGCCGTCGGGCAGCCCCGACCAGTCGATCACACGGCGGATGGACGCCAGATGACGCTCGAAGTCCGGTCCCGTGACGGCCGCCATGTCACGGGCCAGCACACGGGTGACAGCGGCCCGGTTGCGCACCGTACGGTCAACCGGGGCCATGAGCGACTCCACGCTGCGCCGGGCGTACCCGTCGGCATCCCCCGAGGCGAGCGCGTCCGCCATGGCCCGAAGCCCCTCCAGCTCCTCCGGCGGGTAGACGGAGGCGGCTCCCATGAGGGCCAGCCGGGACAGGCGGCCAGGGTCGCGCTGGGCGAGGTGGTAGGCGACCGGCACCGCGTAGGAGACGGCGTAGAGGTTGACCCGGTCGAGGCCCAGACGGTCGAGGAGGTCGGTCAGGGCGTCGGCGAGGAAATCGAACCCGTACGTCGCCGGCAGCGGGTCGGCGTTGCCGGAACCGGGCAGCTCCACATGGATGAGGGGTGCGGTCTGCGCCCATGGCCCTTCCAGCCGCCGGTAGGAATACATGTTCTGGAAGGCGCCGCCGATCACGACGATCGGCTCCGTGCTGGGGGTGGGGCACTGCACGACACGGCACTGGTAGCCGAAGCCGGAGAAGAAGAAACGGTGCACCTGATCGACAGTCACGAGGACGAACTCCAGACGACGGAAAACGCGTACCCGTGGATCAACGACCTGCCTCCGACATGGTTCTCGCCGCCGGCCCCGCCCCCACACCAACGTGTGGTGCGCTCCGCCCGGCCGGGAGTCGACACGCGTGACGACCAGGTCCCGACGGAATCCGGCCGCACCGGTCGCGGGGTCCGGGTCGTTGTCCTCGTGCGCGGCCCGCCGATCCGCGGGCCGCGCACGACACACACCGACCCGCCGGAGCAGACATGTCACAGAACCAGCGGAAAACGGGGACCGACCACGGCTTCACCGGCTACGCCGAGGACCTCCTGCAGGTCCTGGCGCGGCATCCCGACCGGCCCGCCGTCCTCACCGCCGACCGCAGGCCCGTCTCCGCGGGCGAACTGTCCGCCCTCGTCCGCCGTCTCACCCGAGCCCTGCGAAGCCGCGGGATCGGGCCGGGCGGGACCGTGTCCCTGCTCACCGGCAACACGCCTCTCGCCCTGGCCGCCCGCTACGCGGTACCCCTGACCGGTGCCCGCCTCGTCTACCTCTACGACGTCATGCCGCCCAAGGCCCTCGCGCACATCGTCGCCGACGTCGACACGTGCCTGCTGCTCGTCGACGCGAGCCGGCACGCCGACCTGGGGCCCCTTCTGTCCCTGGTCGACGTCCCCGCGGTGGCATCACTCGGCCCGGTCGCCGGCTGCGACGATCTCGTCGCCTCGGCCGCCCGCCCCACCCCGGACGCCCCCGGCGGCCACACCGACCCCCATGCCGACTGGTGCATCCGTCACACCAGCGGCACCACGGGGGTCCCCAAAGCCCTCCAGGTCACCCACGGCCAGTACAAGCGCTGCCTGAACAGCTTGCGCGTCGACGCGGGCGATCCGCCGCGCTTCCTCGTGAACACCCCGCTGTCGCACGTCGCCGGCCTGTGCGCCGATCTGGCGCTCCTCCAGGGCGGCAGCGTCGTCCTGCAGCGGGATTTCGACGCCGGCGCGACCCTCGACGCGGTCGAACGCGAGGGCGTCACCCACCTGTGGCTGCTCCCGCCCCTGCTGCACCAGCTGCTCGACCATCCGTCCCTGCCCGCCACCGACGTCTCCGGCGTCAAGCGCATCACCTACGGCGGGAGTCCCGCGTCAGCCGCCCGGCTCCGGCGGGCGGCGGAGGTCTTCGGCCCCGTGCTGCACAGCTGGTACGGACAGAGCGAAACCCTCGGCCTCACCGAGGTCCGGCCCGAAGAGCACCTCCTGACCGGCCGCCACGGCCAGATCACCGTCGGCCGCCCCATGCCCGAGGTCGAACTCGACATCCGTGACACCCACGGTTCGCCTCTTCCCGCCGGCCGCCAGGGCGAGATCTACGCCCGCTCCCCCGGGATGATGCGCGGCTATTGGAAACAACCGGAACTCACGGCCGGAACGATGCGGGACGGCTGGATCCGCACCGGAGACATCGGATACCTCGACGACAACGGCTACCTCTTCCTCGTCGGCCGCTCCAGCGACCTCATCAAGACCCTCGGCGGTGGCATCTACCCCAGCGAGGTCGAAGCGGTGCTGCTGACCCACCCGGCCGTCGCGCATTGCGCCGTCTTCGGCGTCGCCGACCAGGACGCGGCCGAACACATCCACGCCGCCGTCGTACCCGCCGCGGGCCACCGCATCACCCCCGACGAAATCCGCACCCACGTCACCACGCACCTCACCCGCCAGTACGCACCGGGCACCATCCACTTCGTCCCGGACATCCCCCGCACCACCATGGGCAAACCGGACAAGAACAAGCTCCGCGAGCAGCTCACCCGACCTCGCCGCGCGCCGCTGTCGCATGAAGCCGCCAGTGCCAGGTCCGGCCCCGGCAGGTGAGGACGGTGCAGCCGGCCCTCACGTGCGGGGCCTCCTCCTTCTCGTCCCAGCCATCCGCGGCGGCTCGTCCTGCGATTCGCCGCGCAGCGCCCGCTTCCGGAGCGGGCCCTCGGGGCCGCTGGGTGACGGGCCGGGTCATCGACGTTTCCGGCGGTGCCCGCCTCGGGCCGGGGCCGGCCGGATGAACCCCCGCCTCCGCCCAGGCGTCAGCTGTCGCTCCGTCACGCCGTGGGCCGGGGAGAGGGTCCGGCCCGGTACCGCCGCGTCACCGGCCCGGCCCCGAGGCCGACGTGGGCGCCCCCTGCGGTCAGGGGCCGGGGCGGCAGCAGGAACCTCGCTGGAAACTGCGGGCCACATCGAGCCACGTGGTGTCGGGGCCGGCGGCCGGGGGCGGCGACGTGTGGACGCGGGTGAGGTCGGCCTGGTGGTGGGGTACGCCGTCGCGCAGTACCAGCGGGGTGTTGACGAGGGTGGTGAAGTCGCTGAAGGGATCACCGTCGATGACGGTGAGGTCGGCGACCTTGCCGGGCTCGGCGGTGCCGAGGTCGCCGTGGAGTCCGAACACCCGCGCGGGGACGGCGGTGGCGGTGCGGAGGGCCTGGGCGGGGGTGAAGCCGTGGGCGTGCAGCGCGCGCAGGGCGAGGTGCAGGGAGAGCCCGGGCGGGACCAGGGGGGCGTCCGTGCCCAGGGCGAGCGTGGCGCCGGCGGCCGCGAGCAGACGGTAGTTGTCCATTTCGGTGGACAGTGCCCGGAGCTGCTCGGTGGTGGGAGGGGTGCCGGCGCGTTCACGGACGGAGGCGACGTCCCAGGGCGGCATCAGGTTGCGCACGCGTACGTCGTCGGCCAGGCCTGGGTCGGCGGCGAGAAGGGCCTGTGCGGTGAACGGGGTGATGATCAGGGCGAAGGTGCCGTCGGCGTACTGCTGGACGACGTCCTGGCGGATGTCACCCAGGGGGGTGGTGGCGTACCCGTACGGAAGGCGCTGGGTGGCCTGCAGATGGGTGGTCAGGTCCTGGCCGGCGGCGCGGCCGGGGCTGCACAGGTGGCTGCCGCACGGCACGCCGAGGCGGTGTGCGGCGTCGGCGGCCCGTGCCATGAAGTCGCCCGGGGCCCGTACGTAGGTCTTGACGAAGTCGACGTTCAGGGCGGTGGCGCGTTCCAGGGTGCGCTCGAGGCCCGCCCTGGTGCGGTGGGCGCGGCCCTTGCTGTAGGCGGTGCGGGCGCCGTCGATCAGCTCCGCGCAGGCCAGCAGGCGGGGGCCGGTGCTGTGGCCCGAGGCGAGCGCTTCGCGCAGCCCGACGGCCTCGTACAGGGGCGCGCCGAGGCAGGCGGTGGTGGTGATGCCGTAGGCGAGGGCGGTGAGGGGGTGACGGGCGCCGTAGGTGGCGCTGTAGGGGTGGGTGTGGCTGTCGATCAGGCCGGGGATGACGGTCCGGTCGGAGGCGTCGAGGGTGCGGTGGCCGGGGCGGCGGGGCCGGTGGGGATCGACAGCGGTGATGCGGCCGTTCTCGATCAGGACGTCGACGTCGTGGCGGGGCGGGGCCCCCGTGGCGTCCCAGAACTGGCCGGCATGGACGCGCAGCGGTTCCCGCCCGGAGGGCCGGCGTCGCACGGTCAGCGGTACCGGCAGCGTGCGGGTGCGGCCCCGCTGCCGGGCGCTGTCGAGGTCCAGCAGACGCAGGCGTCCGTTGGAGAGGTAGAGAAGGAGCCGGGAGTCGCGGGCCCAGCTGGGGTGATCGGCGGGCTCGTCGGTGACGCGGTGGGCGGGCCCGGTGGGGGTGCCGTCGGGAAGGACGGGCAGCAGCCACAGGGCCGATTCGGCGACCAGCGCCAGGTGACGGCCGTCGGGCGACCAGACGGGTCCGGCGGCGGCCCGGTCGGACAGCGACTGGTGCGCGGCGGGCAGGTGACGCCGGTCGGTGCCGGTGCGCGTGTCGACGACCCGGATGAGGTGGTAGCCCTCGCGGAAGCGCTGGTTGAGCCGGTTGCGGTCGCAGAAGGCGATGTACCGGCCGTCGGGTGACCAGGTGGGCGCGCCCGGAGGTCCGTCCGTGGCCAGGGGGCGGGCGAGTACGCGCTCGGCACCGGTGGCGGGGTCGTGCAGCAGCAGATTGCCGGCGATGTCCTGGCAGGCCAGGAGGGAGCCGTCCGGGGACAGGGCCGGATGCAGCCGTCCGGCGCCGGTGACGGGTTCGTCGCGTCCGCCGTCCAGGTGCAGCCGGCGCACGGCCGTCAAGCCGTCCCGGTCGGTGCAGTAGAGCAGGCTGCGTCCGTCTCCGGCCCAGGCGGGCATCTGCACGTGGTGGACGGGCGAGGCCTGGAGGAGTTTGCGGGGAGTGCCGCCGACGGGCAGCAGCCACAGGGCGTTGAGTGCCGCGAACGCCACCTCGCGCCCGTCGGGGGAGAGGGCGGGCCGCTGGATGCCGCGCACCGCGACGGGCCGGGCCGGCGTGGGATCGCGCGGCTTCGGCCTCCGGCCGGGTGCCGGCACGGGCATCCGGGCGTCGAAGGCGATCTCCTGGACGGACGGCGTCCCGGTCAGTGTGCGGACGCGGATGCGTCCGTCGCCCACGTACAGCAGGCGGTCGTCACCCAGCCAGCACGGCGGTGCCGCCGCCAGGTCCTCGTCGGCCGCCACGGTCCGGCCGTCCACCATCAGGGCCGCGCGTGCGGCCGGGAGGGAGGGGGAATCGCCGGTGCCGGTCAGGTGCAGGTACGCGACGCGGCCCGAGGGGGACACCGAGGGGCACAGGAGCCGGCCGGACGTGACCGTGCGCAGGACACGCCCCGGGCCTCCGGTGACGGGCACACGGACCAGGGCCGAGCCGCCGTCGGTTCCGCCGCCCGGTGCGTGGGCCGCGCGGACGCACACCAGCGAACGTCCGTCCGGCCACCAGGCCGGGTCGTAGTCCTCGAAGGCACCGCCGGTCAGCCGCCTCGGCCGGGTGTCGTCCAGGTCGAGGACGCACAGGCCGAAGGAACTGCCGGACACCGGATCGCCGTCGCGTTCGGAGGAGAAGGCCAGGCGGGTGCCGTCGGGTGACCAGGCGACGCCACGGTCGTCCCAGGGGCCGTCGGTGAGCTGCCGTGGCCCGGTGCCGTCGGCCCGCATCGTCCACAGGTGGAAGGCGCCACCGCGGTAGCCGCACCAGGCCACGGCCCCGCCGGTGGAGGACAGGGCCGGGCGGGTGGCCTCCAGATCCCAGTCGGTCAGCGGTGCCGCGGGTCCGGGCTCGCGGGGTACGCGCCACAGCACCCCCTGCGCCTCGGCGATGAGCAGGTGGCCGTCGGCGGAAGCGGTGACCGACCCGCCGGTGATCTCCCGGTAGCGCAGAACCCGCTCCTTGTCCGAGGCGCCGGCGGCAGCCGTGACGGGGACCGCCGAAACCGTCAGACCGGCGGCGGAGGTCCGCAGGAAACCACGGCGGTCGACGTGGCCGAAGTCGAACATGGCACCTTCCGGGGTCGGTCTCGTGCGACGGCCCCGGTGCCGAGCGCCGCGCTCTCGTACGAGGCGGCGTACGCGTTCCGGTCCCGGGAGCGGCCCGGCGGGCACGGCGACGGGCCCGGGGAGCCGCGCGTCGGCCGCGCGGAACGTGCCCGG
>NZ_JAPSIW010000332.1 GCF_031178505.1 Streptomyces sp.
TGAGCATCCGGTACGGGCCGAGGGCGGCCCACTCCGCGAGCGGGCCCAGGTGCGGCTGGGCGGTCGCGGCGCGGGCGGCCGAGGCGGCCTCGCGCCAGGACACGTCGAGCTCGGCGAGCCCCCGCCGGGGCGGGGCGATCCCGGCGACGCCCGCGCCGGCCGTGCCGCGCAGCCGTCCGGCCGCCGCCGTGGCGGGCGCCAGGTTGTCGGCGGACCGCAGCCGCACGAGCACGGCGAGCGCGCGGGCCGCACCGCCCCGCGGGCCCGGGTCCCCGCCGGCGACGGCCGCCGCGCCCGGGGAGCGCCGGCGGGGCGCGGTGCCCGCCGCACCGAGGCCCGGGGAGGGGCCGGCCGGAGGCGTCCACGGCAGGGTGCACAGGGCGGCCGCGCCCGGCACCGTACGGGGTGAGGGGGAGTCCTCACCGGGCCAGGGTGCCAGACACAGCAGCGCGTGCAGGCCCTCCGCGTCCGGGCCGAGCGCGGTCCGCAGGGCGCCGAGCGCCATGTCGTACTGCCAGCCCCGCTCCGCCGTCAGGGCGGCCCGCAGCTCGCGGGAGAGGTCGGTCCCGGCGCGCTCCTCGTCGGCGAGCAGCTCACCGATCCGGGCGGCCACGTCCATCGCCGCGCTCAGCTGCGCGTGGGAGGGACCCGGCTCGGCGTCGAGCAGCCAGACGTAGCCGAGGACGACCCCCCGGTGCCGTACGGGGAGACAGACGCGGCCCCGGAAGACACCCGCGTCCGGCGCGGCCGGGATCCGGACCGGGCCGGTCGCCCGGGTGATGCCGAAGCCCTCGAACCAGGCGCGGACGGCCGGGGTGGACTTGCGGGTCAGGATCGACCGGGTGCGGACGGGGTCCATGGCGCTGTCGTCGTCGCTGTCGTGGGCGCCGAAGGCGATCAGCCCGAAATCGCGGTTCTCCAGGGTCGCGGGGGCGCCCAGCAGCGCCGAGATCTCGTCCACCAGCTCCTGGTAATCGCCCTTCACGGGCCCATTCTCGCACCCGGCACGGCCTCTTTCAGACAGATGTCTGAGAGGCGGGCCACGGATGCGTGACAGCTGTAGATGGCGGACGATCGGAGCGATCCTTAGGTTTCACGGTGGTTCTCCGTGCTGTTCCCGGTTCGTTCCCTTGTTCCGGTTACGGCCCCGTTCTGACATCTGCCCCTGGAGGTGCCCCGTGCTGGGTCCCGTGATCCTCGCCGCGTCGCGCAGCGACAAGATGCGCCGTTTCGTGTCGGCCGCGCCCGGGACCAAGCAGGTCGTGGCACGCTTCATCGCCGGCGAGACGGTCGACGACGTCGTCCCGATCGTGCGGGACCTGGGCGAGCGCGGTCTGGAGGTCACCCTCGACGTCGTCGGTGAGGACATCACCACGGTCGAGCAGTCCCACGCCGCCCGCGACGCCTACCTGGAGCTGATCGGCCGGCTGGGGGAGATGGGCCTCGGCGAGCGCGCCGAGATGTCGGTCAAGCTGTCGATGTTCGGGCAGTCCCTGGAGAACGGGCACGAGCTGGCCCTCGCCAACGTCCGCCCGGTCGTCGAGGCCGCCGCCGGGATCGGCACCACGGTCACCCTGGACGCCGAGGACCACACCACCCTCGACTCGATGTTCGCCATCCACGAGGAGCTGCGGAAGGACTTCCCGCAGACCGGCTGCGTCATCCAGGCGTACCTCTTCCGCACCGAGGCGGACGCCCGCCGCCTGGCCGCGAACGGCTCCCGCGTGCGGATCGTGAAGGGTGCCTACAAGGAGCCCGCCTCCGTCGCCCTCCAGGACAAGGCGGAGATCGACAAGGCCTACGTGCGGATCATGAAGATCCTGATGGAGGGCGAGGGCTACCCGATGATCGGGTCCCACGACCCCCGCCTCGTCTCCATCGGCCAGGAGCTGGCCCGCCGCGCCGGGCGCAAGATGGACGAGTACGAATTCCAGATGCTCTACGGCATCCGCACCGAGGAGCAGAACCGGCTCGCCGCCGAGGGCCACCGGATGCGCGTCTACACCGCCTACGGCACCGACTGGTACGGATACTTCATGCGCCGCCTGGCGGAGAAGCCGGCCAACCTCCTCTTCTTCGTCCGCTCCATCCTCACCAAGGGCTGAGCCCCCACCCTCCGAAGGAGTATCGAGACTCATGGACGCTGTGACCCAGGTCCCCACTCCGGTCAACGAGCCGGTGCACGGCTACGCCCCCGGTTCGCCCGAGCGCGCCCGCCTGGAGGCCAAGCTCAAGGAGCTGGCCGACAACCCGCGCGAGCTGCCGATGACCATCGGCGGCGTCAAGCGCATGGGCGGCGGTGACGAGTTCAAGGTCGTGCAGCCGCACAACCACAGGTCCGTCATCGGCACCTTCCGCGCCGCCACGGAGGCGGACGCCCAGGACGCCATCGACGCCGCCCTGGCCGCCGCCCCGGCCTGGCGCGCCATGTCCTTCGACGACCGCGCCGCGATCATCCTGCGCGCCGCCGAGCTGCTCGCCGGCCCCTGGCGCGAGACGCTGGCCGCCTCCACCATGCTGGGCCAGTCGAAGACCGCCCAGCAGGCCGAGATCGACACCCCCTGCGAGCTCGTCGACTTCTGGCGCTTCAACGTGGCCTACGCCCGCCAGATCCTGGCCGAGCAGCCGCCGGCCAACTCCCCGGGCGTCTGGAACCGCCTTGACCACCGCCCGCTCGAGGGCTTCGTCTACGCGATCACGCCGTTCAACTTCACGGCCATCGCGGGCAACCTGCCCACCGCCCCCGCCCTCATGGGCAACGTGGTGGTCTGGAAGCCGTCCCCGACGCAGACCCACTCCGCCGTGCTCCTCATGGAGCTCCTGGAGGAGGCCGGCCTGCCGAAGGGCGTCATCAACCTGGTGACCGGCGACGGCATCGCCGTCTCCGAGGTGGCCCTGAACCACCGCGACCTCGCCGGCATCCACTTCACCGGCTCGACCAAGACCTTCCAGCACCTGTGGAAGACGGTCGGCAACAACATCGAGAAGTACCGCTCCTACCCGCGGATCGTCGGCGAGACCGGCGGCAAGGACTTCGTCGTCGCGCACCCCAGCGCCGACCGCGCCGTCCTGAAGACCGCGCTGACCCGCGGCTCCTTCGAGTTCCAGGGCCAGAAGTGTTCCGCGTCCTCGCGCGCGTACATCCCGGCCTCCCTCTGGAACGACGGTTTCAAGGAGGAGTTCGCGGCCGAGGTCGACGGCATCAAGATGGGTGACGTCACCGATCTGTCGAACTTCATCGGCGCCGTCATCGACGAGCGCTCCTTCGCGAAGAACAAGGCCGCGATCGACCGTGCCAAGGCCGACCCGAGCTGCACGATCGTCGCCGGCGGCACCTACGACGACTCCGAGGGGTACTTCGTGCGCCCGACGGTCATCGAGTGCACCGACCCGGAGAACGAGGTCTTCAAGGCCGAGTACTTCGGCCCGATCCTCGCGGTGTACGTGTACGAGGACGACCAGTACGACGCCATGCTGGAGCAGATGGAGTCGGTCTCCGACTACGCGCTGACCGGTTCGGTCATCTCCAACGACCGCGCCGCCGCCGCGTACACCATGGAGAAGCTCCGCTTCGCCGCGGGCAACTTCTACATCAACGACAAGTCCACCGGCGCCGTCGTCGGCCAGCAGCCCTTCGGCGGCGGCCGGGCCTCCGGCACCAACGACAAGGCCGGCGCCCCGCAGAACCTGATGCGCTGGACGCTGACCCGCGCCATCAAGGAGACGCTGGTCCCGCCGACCGAGTACGGCTACCCGCACATGGGCTGACGCCCGCCGGCCGCGTGAGCGGCCCCTGACCACCGCCCCCCTCCTGGACCCCCAAACCAGGACGGGGGCGGTTCTCGTGCGGCGGGCTTACGCTGCTGGGAAGGGGGTCGCGCGGCGAGGAGGAACGACATGCCTGGTTCGACGACTCTCGGCCCCGGGCACGGGGTCGACGCGATCGACCACCCGGACGCGCAGCGGCTGGCGTCCGTGATGCGGGAGCTGCACGGCCTGCTGATCACCTCGGGGCCGGACAGGATGACGGACGCGCAGGTCGCGGCGGTGAGCGGCGGCGCCGTACAGGACCGTGAGGCGTTCACGGCCTGGGTGGAGCGGGTGGTCGGCCGGCTGGAGGAGGCTACGGCCTGACGACCCGGCGCTCCAGGAAACCGTCGATCAGTTCGGCGATCAGCGGGGCGTGGGTCTCCAGGGCGAAGTGGCCGGTGGGGAGGAGATGGATCTCGGCGCCGGGGAGGTCGCGGCGGAAGGCCTCGGCGCCGGCCGGGACGAAGATCTCGTCGCCCTCGCCCCAGACGGCGAGGAGCGGCACCCGGGAGGTCCGGAAGTACTCCTGGAAGGCCGGGTACAGCGTGAAGTTGGAGCCGTAGTCGGCGATCAGGTCGAGCTGGATCGCGTCCTGGCCCTCGCGGGCCATGAGGGCCGCGTCGTGATGCCAGGCGTCGGGGCTCAGCAGCTCGCGGTACGCGTCGGGGACGCCGGTCTCGTACTGCCACCGGATCCCCTCGAGGGAGCGGATGGCCCGGACGGGTGCCTCGGTGGCGGGCGTGCGGTCGGCGAGGAGCGCGAGCACCGGCGCCCAGGCCTCCGCGCCGAGCCCCTCCTCGTAGGCGTTGCCGTTCTGGGTGACGATCGCCGTGACCCGCTCGGGGTGGGCGAGGGCGAGCCGCAGGCCGATGGGCGCGCCGTAGTCCTGGACGTACAGCGCGAACCGGTCCAGGCCCAGGGCCTCGGTGAACGCGGACGTCAGGGCGGCCAGCCCGGCGAAGGTGTACGGGAACGCGTCGGCGGAGGGCGCGTCGCTCCGGCCGAAGCCCAGGTGGTCCGGGGCGATGAGCCGGTGGCGGTGGGCGAGGCGCGGGATCAGGTCGCGGAACATGTGCGAGCTGGTGGGGAAGCCGTGCAGGAGCAGCAGGACGGGGGCGTCCGCCGGTCCCGCCTCGCGGTAGTGGAGCGCGTGGCCCCGGACGGTGACGGAGCGGTGGCGGGTGGGCGGAACGGATGTCACGGCTAACCCCTCAAAACCAGTTCAGTGGTTGACGCTTGATTCGACCAGGTGTGGTTCTAACCTGTCAATCGGCATTGAGGGGTTAAATTTCGTGGGAAAGGGAGGGGGGTGCTGTGGAAGGGTGGCCGGCATGACCGTGACGACCGCGCCCACCCACGAGCTCGGGGCGGCCCGGCTCGCCGCCGTCCGCGCGCTGCTCGACACCGCCTTCGACGGCGACTTCTCCGACGACGACTGGGACCACACCCTGGGCGGCGTCCACGCCTGGATCGAGGACGGGCGCGGCCTCGCCGCGCACGGCTCCGTCGTCCAGCGGCGCGTGCTGCACCGCGGACGCTCGTACCGCGTCGGGTACGTCGAAGGCGTCGCCGTCCGCGCCGACCGCAGGCGGCAGGGGCTCGGCGGGGCCGTGATGGCGGCGCTGGAGCGGGTGATCGACGGGGCGTACCTCTTCGGCGCGCTGGGTGCCTCCGACGACGGCGCCGCGCTCTACCGGGCGCGCGGCTGGCAGGTCTGGCCGGGCCGCCTCGAAGCCCTCGGCCCCGCCGGTGCCGTCCACCTCGCCGAGGAGGAGGGCTTCGTGTTCCTCCGCCCCGCCGGGAGCCGGCCCCTGCCCGACGCCGCCGCACCCTTGATCTTCGACTGGCGGGACGGCGACGTGCTGTGAGGGCGGCGGAGGGTCTGTGCGCGGCCGCCCGGACGGGCGGCCCGCCCGCGCCCCCGGGGCCGCGCCGGCCTCCGGCGGTGTTCGTCAGGCTTCGTGAGGCCCCGCCCTCCGCGCCGGCCCCTGGCGGGTCCGTCAGCCCCCGCCGTCCGCGTCGGCCTCCGGCGGGTTCGTCCGACCGCGCGGTCCGCGCGGGCTCCGGGGCCGCGCCGCCTCGCGCCGGCCCTCGGCGGGTGCTCGTCAGGCCGTGCCGCCCCGCGCCGGCCTCCGGCGGGTCCGTCAGGCCTTCCGCCGGTCCGCCTCCACGTGACCCCGGGACGTCTCCAGGCCCGCGGTGAACGCCGCCGACAGGGCCGAGCCGACGCCGATCACGACGGCGAGGCCCGGGATGCCGAGCGCGCCGACGAAGAAGGCGGTCACCCCACCGCCGACCAGCAGGACCCACAGCGCGAGCGCCACCTTGCCCCTGCGGCTCAGGTAGAGCCACCGGCGGGGCGTAGCCGGCGGGGCGCCCAGTGTGCCCGCCGGGCCGGCCGTCGCCGCGCGGGGGCGCTTGAAGTAGCCGTACACCAGCCACTCGCCGCACGGTTCCCAGCCCTCGGGGAGCAGTTCGTCCAGGACCCGGGCGCGCCGGCGGCCGGTGATCACCTCGCGGCGGTACTCCCAGCGCAGTGCCGAGCCGGCGGCCCGGCGGCAGACGAAACGGCCGAGCGGGTCGAGCGACTCGACCTCCCAGCCCTGGTCGCCGTGGAGCGCCAGCATGCGGCGGTCGTTGAAGAGGTCCGCCGTCCAGGTCCAGGTCTCCGCCTGCTCGTCGGGCTCGCCGGGCAGCGGGCCGATCCCGCCGAGGCGGGCGGCGAACTCGGCGGCGGGCCCGAACTCCTCCTCGGGGTCGGTACCCGTCCCGGCGAGGTGTCCGCGCAGGTCGTCGACGGTCGCGGCGACCTGGTCGGCGGGGACCCCGGCGGCGCGCAGCGCTCCGGCGAGTTCGGTGAAGTAGGCCGTGGGGCCGGGTTCGGTGGTCATCGTGTCGTTCCCCCTGGGCTGAGCATCGTGCGGACGGCGCGGTGGAAGTCCAGCCAGGCCCCGCTCTCCGTGGCCAGGTGCGCCCGGCCGGACGCGGTGAGCCGGTAGTAGCGGCGCCCGGGCCCGCGCTCGGCGGCGCGGAACTCGGCCTCCACGAGACCGGCCTCCTCCAGGCGGTTGAGTACGGGGTAGAGCGTCCCGCCCTTGATCTCGCCGAGCCCCGCCTCGGCGAGGGTCCGGCCGATCTCGTACCCGTAGCTCTCCCCGTCGGTCAGGCGGGAGAGGACGAGCAGGTCGAGGACGCCCTTGAGCCAGTTGGATCTCCGGTCTGCGGCCATGGCGACATTGGACCACCACCTAGGTAGGAACGCAAACTAGGTAGCCATGTCGGAATGCCGCGCCGCCCCCTCGCCGGCCGCGCCGTCTCAGATAGTAGGAAGTCCGAGTAATTGTGGAGACAGATGCGGCACCCTGCCCTAGCTTTGTAGGAGCCGAACGTCTCGCTTCATCAAGCGAATGGCG
>NZ_JAPSIW010001027.1 GCF_031178505.1 Streptomyces sp.
CGTCCGGAACTCCTCCGTCAGGAAGAGGTCGGCCGCCGCCCGTTCGGCCGCCGTGAACGCCTCGTCCCGGCCGGCGGTCCTGGCCAGCCGCAGCAGCTCCAGGGCCTGCCGGGGCGCG
This sequence comes from Streptomyces sp., assembly GCF_031178505.1. Lineage (GTDB taxonomy): Bacteria > Actinomycetota > Actinomycetes > Streptomycetales > Streptomycetaceae > Streptomyces > Streptomyces gulbargensis. Next base: position 119 of record NZ_JAPSIW010001027.1, read on the forward strand.
GGAAGCACACCGTGCGTCCGCTCCGCGACCAGCGCGTGGCCCCGGGCGAGCGCCCGCTCCCACGCCGCCGGGTCGTCCCACCGGCGGCGGCGGACCTCGACGCGGCCGGTGAGCACCCCGGCGGCCCACTCCAGGCAGTGGTCGAGGAAATTCCCGGCCTCCAGAAGGGCGTCGGACAGACCGAGGGCGTGCGCGCCCGCCGCGTCCAGCATCCGCCGTCCGGCGAGCGGATGGTCCAGCATCAGCGTGACCGCGTTCTCCGGCCCGGCCAGACGCGGCAGCAGGTACGCACCGCCCCAGGCCGGGACGAGACCGAGCGAGCACTCGGGCAGGGCGATCACCGGCGCGTTGCGGGAGAGCGCCCGGTAGGTGCAGTGCAGTGCCAGTTCCAGCCCGCCGCCGATGGTGACGCCGTTGACGAACGCGAAGCTGGGCACGGGGAGTTCACCGAGGCGCCGGAAGACCTGGTGGCCACGGCGCAGTGAGGCGACGGCCTCGTCCCGGTCGGTGACCGTGCGGGCGAGGGCCAGGTCCGCGCCGGTGCTGAACATGTACGCCCGGCCGGTCACGGCCACGGCCGTGACCGTGCCGTCCGCCGCGGCCGCCGCCACCTCGTCCAGGGCGGCGTCGAGGGCGGCCAGGCCCCGCGGGCCGAAGGTGGTGGGCCGCATGGCCGGACCGAAGGGCGGCAGGTCGTTGCCGAGGGTGATGAGCGCGCAGCGGCCCGCGTCACCGGGGAGGTCCAGATGGCGCAGGCGGGCGGTGGTGACGGTCTCGGTGCCGGGCCGGGGTGCGGTGGTGGTCACTGTTCCTCCTGGGCCGTGACGGCGGGCGGTACGGTCGTCCGGTCGAGCGATCGCCGGAACTCCCGCAGCAACGCGCTGAGTTCGGCGGGGCGCTCGACGGGCGGGGTGTGGCCGGTGTCGGGCAGTTCGACGAGCCGGGCGTGCGGCAGCTCCGCGGCGTACCGGTGGGCGACGCGCGGCCGGATCGGTACGTCACCGGCGCCGTGCACCACGAGCACCGGGACCCGTACCGCGCCGAGCCGGCCGGAGAGATCGCCCCTGCGGTACACCGCGTGGCAGGCGTGGGTGATCCGGTCGCCGGTCAGGGTCTCGAAGTGGCGGATCCAGAACGCGGCCCGCTCGCTGCCCTGGAAGGAGCGGTGGAAGTTCAACCGGGCGATCATCCGCGCCAGGTCCGGGCTCATGCCGTCGGTGACGACGCTCTCCACCATCGCCTCGAACGGCCGCGCCGAGCTGTCCGGTTCGCGGTACGGCTGGGTGTCCACGAGGACCAGGGCCCGGACGAGCTCCGGGTGCCGCAGCGCCATGCGCAGGGCCTTCATCCCTCCCATCGAGTGCCCGACCCACACGGCCGGCGCCGCCCCTCCCAGGCCCGTCCGGTACGCGTCCGCGAGCCGGTCCACCTCCTCCTCCAGGCTGAACGGCCCGGGGCGCGCGGGGGAGTGGCCGTGCCCCGGCGCGTCGACCGCGAGCGCGAAGGCGCCGTCCGCCGCGAGGTCCGGCAGCGCCGGATACCAGACGCGGCTGTCGGTGAGCAGCCCGTGCAGCAGCACCACCGGATCGCCCGCGCCCTGCCGGTGCAGGCCGAAGGTCCAGTCCCCGTGC
>NZ_JAPSIW010000018.1 GCF_031178505.1 Streptomyces sp.
GACAACGGCACCGCCGCCCTCCTCTCCAACATCGACACCGTGGAGACCAAGGGCGACGAGATCGTCTTCCACCTCAAGACCCCCGACGCCACCTTCCCGTACAAGCTCTCCACCCCCGTCGCCGGCATCCTCAGCAAGGACAAGTACGCCGCCGACAAGCTCCGCGACGGCTTCGAGGTCGACGGCTCCGGCCCCTACACCATGAAGGCCGAGCGCGAGGGCGAGAAGGCCACCCGCTTCGTCTTCACCAAGAACCCGCGCTACAAGGGCGACATCACGCTGCGCAACGAGCGGGTCGAGCTGCGCACCTTCGCCGACGCGGGCACCATGGGCGCCGCCCTGGAGAGCAAGGACATCGACATGATGGCCCGCTCGCTCTCCCAGGAGCAGATCAAGGACCTGACCGAGTCGTCCCGGGACGACATCCGCGTCACCGAGGTCCCCGGCCTGGAGATCCGCTACCTCGGCTTCAACACCAAGGACCCCTCCGTCCAGCAGAAGGCCGTACGCCAGGCCATGGCCGCCGTCATCGACCGCGGCGCCCTCGTCGACCGGGTCTACGGCCCCACCGCCGAACCGCTCTACTCGCTGATCCCCGCCAGCATCACCGGCCACGCCACCCCCTTCTTCGACGTGTACGGAGAGCCCGACACCGCCCGGGCCGCCAAGCTCCTCAAGGACGCCGGCGTCCCCACCCCGGTCAAGCTGACCCTCCACTACACCACCGACCACTACGGCGCCGAGACCGCCCAGGAGTTCGAGGCGATCAAGAACCAGCTCATCGCCACGGAACTCTTCGACGTCACCGTCAAGGGCGCCGAGTGGTCCCGGTTCCGCACCGCCCAGAAGCGCGGCGACTACGCCGTCTACGGCCTCGGCTGGTTCCCCGACTACCCGGACCCGGACAACTACATCGCGCCCTTCCTCGACCGCGACAACTTCCTGAACACCCCGTACGTCAACAAGGTCGTCCGCGACCAGCTCATCCCGCGGTCCCGCCGGCAGGCCGACCGCAACGCCGCCACCCCCGTCTACGGGCAGATCCAGAAGATCGTCGCCCAGGACGTGCCCGTCCTCCCCCTGTGGCAGGGCAAGCAGTACGTCGCCTCCCGCGCCGACGTCACCGGAGTCGAGTACGCGCTCAACACCTCCTCCGACCTGCTGCTCTGGGAACTGGGCCGCGGCACCGCCTGACCCCTTCGTTGTTCCGGCCGCGCACCGCGCGCGGCCGGCCTGGCAAGAGATCAAGAGGCAAGTTCTGTGAAGGCACACACCAAGTGGCTGACGGCACCGCTCGCCGCCGGCCTGTCCGCCGCCCTCCTCAGCGGTTGCGGTACCGAACAGGGGGCGGGCGCCGACGGAGCCGGAGGCACCGTGCGCGTCGGCATGTCCGACGAGATCCTCGCGACCGACCCGGCCGCCGGCTACGACCCCGGCTCCTGGCTCCTGTTCAACAACGTCTTCCAGTCCCTGCTGGCCTTCCCCAAGGGCGCCTCCGTGCCGGAGCCCGAGGCAGCGGAGAAGTGCGGCTTCGCCGCGGGCAGCAAGGTCTACCGCTGCACCCTGCGCCCCGGCCTGAAGTTCTCCAACGGGAACCCGCTCACCTCCGAGGACGTCAAGTTCTCCTTCGAGCGCACCCTCAAGATCGGCGCCCCCTCCGGCCCCACGCCCCTGCTCTCCACGATCGACCGGATCGAGACCCCGGACGAGCGGACCGTGGTCTTCCACCTCAAGGTGCCGGACGCCACCTTCCCCAGCAAGATCGCCTCCGGCGCCGGCTCCATCGTCGACCACCGCGAGTACCCGGCCGACGCCCTGCGCACCGACGGCAAGGCCGTCGGCTCCGGCCCGTACAAGCTGGACTCCTTCGGCGAGACCGAGGCCGTCTTCTCGCCCAACCCCGGCTACCAGGGCACCGCCAAGCCGAAGAACGGCGGCGTCACCCTCAAGCTCTACCAGGGCGACCGCACCGCGCTCTCCCGCGCCTTCGGCGCCGGCGAGATCGACGTCGCCTACCGAGGGCTCGCCGCCGACGACATAGCCACCCTGGAGGAGTCCGCCTCCACCGGCGACCAGGGCGTCGAGGTCGTCCAGGGCAGCAGCGCCGAGGTCCAGCACCTGGTCTTCAACATGAAGGACCCGGTCGCCGGCAAGCTCGCCGTCCGCAAGGCCATCGCCCACCTCGTCGACCGCGAGGCCCTCGTCGAGGACGTCTACAAGTCGACCGCCACCCCGCTCTACTCGATCGTCCCGGCGGGCATCGCGGGCCACAACACCGCCTTCTACGACACCTACGGCACCCCCGACGCCGCCAAGGCCAGGAAGGCGCTCCGCGACGGCGGCGTCACCGCCAAGGTCAAGCTCACCCTCTGGTCCACCCCCAGCCGCTACGGCCCGGCCACCGACCAGGAGCTCAAGGCCATCGCCGGCCAGCTCAACGCCAGCGGCCTCTTCGACGCCGACGTCAAGTCCGTCCCGTTCGAGCAGTACGAGAAGGACATCGCCGCCGGCAAGTACGGCGTGTACGTCAAGGGCTGGGTGCCCGACTACCCGGACGCCGACAACTTCACCGGCCCCTTCTTCGGCGAGGGCAACGTCCTCGGCAACCACTACGAGAACGCCACCGTCACCGGCACCCTCATCCCGAAGACCTCCGCCGTCGCCGACCGCGCGGCCACGGCCGCCGAGTTCGGCCGGATCCAGGACCTCGTCGCCGACGAGGTCCCCTTCCTCCCGCTCTGGCAGGGCAAGCAGTACGCGGTCGCCCGGGGCCAGATCACCGGCCTCGAGTGGACCCTCGACGCCTCGACCGTCTTCCGCTTCTGGGAGATCCGCAAGGGCTGATCCGTCCCGCACGACAGCAGGGGCCCGGCGCGCACCCCGCGCGCCGGGCCCCTCGTCGTCGGTTCCTCCGGGACGCGCTACTGGCCGCCGCCCGGCCGGACCAGACCGCTCTCGTACGCGTACACCGCCGCCTGCACCCGGTCGCGCAGCCCCAGCTTCGTCAGCACATGCCCCACATGGGTCTTCACCGTCGTCTCGCTCACGAACAGGTCCGCCGCGATCTCCGCGTTCGACAGGCCCCGCGCCACCAGCTTCAGCACCTCCACCTCACGGTCCGTCAGCGTGGCCAGGGTGTCCGGCATCCGCTCCTCACCCGTCGGCAGATGGGCCGAGTACTTGTCGAGCAGCCGGCGCGTGATCGACGGAGCGAGCATCGCCTCGCCCGCCGCCACCACCCGGATCGCCTGCACCAGCTCGTTCGCCGGGGCGTCCTTCAGCAGGAAGCCGCTCGCTCCGGCCCGCAGCGCCTCCACCACGTACTCGTCCAGGTCGAAGGTGGTCAGCACCAGGACCTTCGCCGGCCCGTCCCGGCCGGGCCCCGTGATCTGACGGGTCGCCTCCACCCCGTCCATCCGCGGCATCCGGATGTCCATCAGGACCACGTCCGGCTGGAGCGCCCGCACCTGGTCCAGGGCCTGGAGGCCGTCACCGGCCTCACCCACGACCGCGATGTCCTGCTCCGCCTCAAGGATCATGCGGAAGCCGGTACGCAGCAGGGGCTGATCGTCGACCAGGAGGACACGGATCGTCACAAGGGCTCCTTCACGGACGGGGACCGGCTCACGGCCGGGCCGGGCTCAGGGCCCGGGCGGGTCCCCGCCCATTCTGCCCTGCCCCGTTCCGCCCGGCTCCGGCGGGCGCGCGGAGGCGATCTCCAGCGGATACACCGGGGGAGTCCCGCCGAACTCCGGGCAGACGGCCCGGTGATCGCACCAGCCGCACAGCTTCGTCGGCCGCGGCCGCCAGTCACCCGTCTCCGTCGCCGTACGGATCGCGTCCCACAGCGCGTGCAGCTTCCGCTCCACCCGCAGCAGGTCCGCCTCCACCGGGTCGTACGTGAGGACGTCCCCGCTGCCCAGGTACACCAGCTGGAGCCGGCGCGGCACCACCCCCTTCAGCCGCCACACCACCAGCGCGTAGAAGGTCATCTGGAACAGCGCGCCCTCGCTGTACTCGGGCCGCGGTGCCTTCCCCGTCTTGTAGTCGACGATCCGCACCTCGCCCGAGGGCGCCACGTCCACCCGGTCGATCACCCCGCGCAGCCGCAGCCCGGACTCCAGCTCCGTCTCCACGAACAGTTCCCGCTCGGCCGGCTCCAGCCGCGTCGGGTCCTCCAACGTGAACCACCGCTCGACCAGCCGCTCGGCCTCGCCGAGCCAGCCCGCGAGCCGCTCGCCCCCGGGGTCCTCCGCGAACAGCTCGGCCAGCTCCGGGCGCGAGGACAGCAGCCGGTCCCACTGGCCCGGGATCATCGCCTTGGCCCGCGGCACCGTCCGCTCCGCCGCCGGGTCGTCGAACAGACGCTCCAGCACCGCGTGCACCAGGGTGCCGCGCGTCGCCGCCGGGCTGGGCTTCTCCGGCAGCCGGTCGATCACCCGGAACCGGTACAGCAGCGGACACTGCATGAAGTCGCTCGCCCGCGAGGGCGACAGCGACACGGGCGCCCGCGGCCCGGTCCGCCCGTCCGCCCCCGCCTCCGCCGCCCCGGACACCTCCGAGGCCGCGGACACCTCGGCCGTGCCGGCGGTCCCCGGCGGCCCCGGCACCACGGGCGCCCCCGTGCCCCCGGAGGTCACCGACGGCCCGGGGACCCCCGGCGCCGGCACCCCGGACGGCACGGGGAAAGCCCCCCGCTCCGCCGTCCCTGCGGCCACCGCCGGCTCCTGCTCGCTCGTACTCATGACGAAGACCCTACGACCCGCCACCGACAGCGAGCCGCATACCATCGACCTGGGACCCCGTCGCACTGCATGATCGACCCGTGACGCAGCGACGCGGTCACGGCCCGCGACGAAAGGAACCCGTGAACCAGGACGAGCCCAAGCCGCAGCGGACCAAGGAACCCGGAGGCGGGATCCTGATGGGCCGGCCCTTCGGCGTGCCCGTCTACGTCGCCCCCAGCTGGTTCCTCGTCGCCGCCCTCATCACCTGGGTCTTCGGCGACCAGATCGAGCGCGTCCTGCCCGAACTCGGCGCGGCCCGCTACCTGGTCTCCCTCTTCTTCGCCGTCGCCTTCTACGCCTCCGTCCTGGTCCACGAGCTCGCCCACACCCTCGCCGCGCTCCGCTTCCGGCTCCCGGTGCGCCGCATCCAGCTCCAGTTCTTCGGCGGCGTCTCCGAGATCGAGAAGGAGACCGAGACCCCCGGCCGCGAATTCGTCCTCGCCTTCGTCGGCCCGCTGCTCTCCCTCGTCCTCGCCGGCGTGTTCTACCTCTCCCTGTACGCCGTCGAGCCGGGCACCGTTCCCGGCGTCCTGCTCGCCGGCCTCATGATCTCCAACCTGATCGTCGCGATCTTCAACCTGCTGCCCGGCCTGCCCCTCGACGGCGGCCGCATGCTCCGCGCCGTCGTCTGGAAGATCACCGGCAAGCCCATGAGCGGCACCGTCGCCGCCGCCTGGGTCGGCCGCGCGCTCGCCGTGGGCGTGCTCGTCGGCGTCCCCCTCCTCACCCGCACCGGCCTCCTCGGCAACTCCACCGAGGACATCAGCGGCGTGGACACCGTCACCGACGCCCTCCTCGCCGCCATCCTGGCCGCCATCATCTGGACCGGCGCCGGCAACAGCCTGCGCATGGCCCGCCTCCGCGAGCACCTGCCCGAGCTCCGCGCCCGCAGCCTCACCCGCCGCGCCGTCCCCGTCGAGCCCGCCACCCCGCTCTCCGAGGCCCTGCGCCGCGCCAACGACGCCGGCGCCCGCGCGCTCGTCCTCGTCGACGGCACCGGCGCTCCCACCGCCATCGTCCGCGAGGCCGCCATCGCCGCCGTGCCCCAGCACCGGCGGCCCTGGGTCGCCGTCGGCACCCTCGCCCAGGACCTCACCGACGGCATGCGCGTTCCCGCCGAACTGACCGGTCAGCCCCTCCTCGACCACCTCCGCGCCTGCCCGGCCACCGAGTACCTGGTCGTCGAGGAGACCGGCGAGATCTACGGAGTCCTGTCCACCACCGACGTCGAGCGGGCCTTCGTCAAGGCCATGGCACGACCGTCCTCGTAGGCCCGGTACTCTGTTCACATGTCCGAACCGACCGGTGCCGCCCGCCGTCGCGGGCCCTTCAAGGTCGGGGACCAGGTCCAGCTCACCGACCCCAAGGGACGCCACTACACGTTCACGCTCGAGGCCGGGAAGAACTTTCACACCCACAAGGGTTCCTTCCCCCACGACGAGCTGATCGGTGCTCCCGAGGGCAGTGTTGTCCGTACCACGGGAAACGTCGCCTACCTCGCGCTGCGCCCCCTGCTCCCCGACTACGTCCTGTCCATGCCCCGCGGCGCCGCCGTGGTCTACCCGAAGGACGCGGGCCAGATCCTCGCCTTCGCCGACATCTTCCCCGGCGCACGCGTCGTCGAGGCCGGCGTGGGCTCCGGATCGCTCAGCAGCTTCCTGCTCCGCGCCATCGGCGACAGCGGAATGCTGCACTCCTACGAGCGCCGCGAGGACTTCGCCGAGATCGCCAAGGGCAACGTCGAGCGCTACTTCGGCGGCCCCCACCCGGCCTGGCAGCTGACCGTCGGCGACCTCCAGGACAACCTGTCCGACACCGACGTCGACCGCGTCATCCTGGACATGCTCGCCCCCTGGGAGTGCCTGGAGGCCGTCTCCAAGGCCCTCGTCCCCGGCGGCATCCTGTGCTGCTACGTGGCGACCACCACCCAGCTCGCCCGCACCGTGGAGTCCATCCGCGAGTTCGGCTGCTACGCCGAGCCGCAGCCGTGGGAGTCCATGATCCGCAACTGGCACGTCGAGGGCCTGGCCGTCCGCCCCGATCACCGCATGATCGGCCACACCGGCTTCCTCGTCACCGCCCGCCGCCTCGCGGACGGGGTCGAGCCCCCGATGCGCCGCCGCCGCCCCGCCAAGGGCGCGTACGGCGAGGACTACGAAGGCCCCAACAAGGGCTGACGTCCCGACATCACCGGCACGCCGCCGCCCCGTTCCCGCCCCGCGCGCGGAACTCGGCGGCGGCGTCCTCATGTTCGTCCCGGTGCGCCGACCCCGGCTGTTCCCTCCCCCTGTGACGTGTGGCACGATGCCCGCAACTCCCTCGGCACCACCTCACAGGAGACCTCTCGCGTGCAGCCCTCCGCCGCCCCGGACCCCGTGGACCTCGCGCACACCCACGCCCGGCCGGTGCACTGGCTGGCCACGGCCGCCGCCACCGCCGCGGTCGTCGCCCTCGCGGGCCTCCTCCAGCCCGGCCCCGCGGGAGCCACCGCCACCGCCGGGGCCCCCGTCTCCGCCCGTCCCGCGCCCGCCCCCGCGGCGGCGGACGCCACCTTCCCCCTGGAGTGCGGACCGGCGGGCCGTACCGTCGTCGCCCGGCAGGCCTCCGGCGACCTCGACGGGGACGGAAACCCGGAGACCGTCGCGACCGCGCACTGCGAAGCCGGCATCGGCACCCCGCCCAGCGGTCTCTACGTCCTCACCCGCGGCACGGAGCCCGGCGCGCCCGCCCGCGTGGTGGCGACCCTCGTCGAGCCCCGCCTCCACCGGCACGTCACCGAGCTCGCGATCCGCGACGGGGCGGTCCGCGCCACCCTGCTCGGCTACTCGTCCCCCGAGGTGCCGCGCTGCTGCCCCGACGAGAAGGAGCAGGTCGGCTGGGAGTGGCGGGGCGGCGTCTTCCTCCGTACCGCCCCCGCCGGCGCGGGCGCCTGACGCGTCACTCCGCGTCGGGGCCGTACACCTCCACCCGGTCCGCCACCCGGCGGACGTGGATGCAGTCGCCCGGGCACTCCTTCGCCGAGTCCACCACGTCCTGGAGGAGCGGCAGCGGCACCGGCGTGGTCGCCCCCGCCTCCTGGAGCAGCTCGTCGTCGGCGCTCTTCACATATGCGAGCCCGTCGATGTCGAGCTCGAAGACCTCGGGAGCGTACTGCGCGCAGATCCCGTCCCCCGTGCACAGGTCCTGGTCGATCCAGACCTCCAGCGCCTCTCCGGCGCCCACGGACGGGGCCTCGTTCTGCACGGTCATGTCTCCTGCCGTTTCTGCTTCACGCGATAAGTCGGGCCACCTCTGACGGGTGTTGACCACTCACGACCATACAACCGCCCGCTTTCAGACGGTGAAGGGTGGGTATTCCCCAAGACGAGAGGGGAAGCGCAAGGGTGAAGATCGGACACACCCCGGAGTCTTTTTGATCTAGGGGTTTCAATCACCACCCACGCAGGTAGGGTCAGGAAGCGTCCAGCTCCCCTTGGAGGAGGTGAGGACCGTGGCAGCCCACGACGACGACATCAACCGCGGCATCCGGCCGGGGCGGGGGTCTGAAGACCCCGCCGGCCAGGTTGCCTATCTCGAGCAGGAAATCGCCGTCCTGCGCCGCAAGCTCGCCGACTCTCCGCGTCACACGAGGATTCTCGAGGAGCGGATCGTCGAGCTGCAGACGAACCTGGCCGGCGTGTCCGCGCAGAACGAGCGGCTCGCCAGTACGCTCCGTGAGGCCCGCGACCAGATCGTGGCCCTCAAGGAGGAGGTCGACCGGCTCGCCCAGCCGCCGGCCGGCTTCGGGGTGTTCCTGCAGGCGAACGCGGACGGTACGTGCGACATCTTCACCGGGGGCCGCAAGCTCCGGGTGAACGTGAGCCCCAGCGTCGAGCTCGACGAGCTCAGGCGGGGGCAGGAAGTCATGCTCAACGAGGCGCTCAACGTGGTCGAGGCCATGGAGTTCGAGCGCGCCGGGGACATCGTCACCCTCAAGGAGATCCTCGAGGACGGCGAGCGCGCCCTGGTGATCGGGCACACCGACGAGGAGCGGGTGGTGAGGCTCGCCGAGCCTCTGCTGGACGTCACCATCCGCCCCGGCGACGCCCTGCTGCTCGACCCCAGGTCCGGTTACGTCTACGAGGTGGTCCCCAAGAGCGAGGTCGAGGAGCTCGTTCTGGAGGAGGTCCCGGACGTCGACTACGACAAGATCGGCGGCCTGGGCAACCAGATCGAACTGATCCGCGACGCGGTCGAGCTTCCGTACCTCCACCCGGACCTCTTCAAGGAGCACGAACTGCGGCCGCCGAAGGGCATCCTGCTCTACGGCCCGCCCGGCTGCGGCAAGACGCTGATCGCGAAGGCCGTGGCCAATTCCCTGGCGAAGAAGGTCGCCGAGGTGACCGGCCAGCCCGCGGGGAAGTCCTACTTCCTCAACATCAAGGGCCCCGAGCTCCTCAACAAGTACGTCGGTGAGACCGAGCGGCACATCCGCCTCGTCTTCCAGCGTGCGCGGGAGAAGGCGAGCGAGGGCACCCCCGTGATCGTCTTCTTCGACGAGATGGAATCCCTCTTCCGCACCCGCGGCTCCGGTGTCAGCTCGGACGTGGAGAACACCATCGTCCCCCAGCTGCTCGCCGAGATCGACGGTGTGGAGGGCCTGGAGAACGTCATCGTCATCGGCGCCTCCAACCGCGAGGACATGATCGACCCCGCGATCCTGCGGCCCGGCCGGCTCGACGTCAAGATCAAGATCGAGCGTCCGGACGCGGAGGCCGCCAAGGACATCTTCGCGAAGTACCTCACGCCGAATCTGCCGCTCCACGCGGACGACGTCTCCGAGCACAGCGGTTCCAAGGAAGCCGCGGCGCACGGAATGATCCAGTCCGTCGTCGAGCAGATGTACGCGGAATCCGAGGAGAACCGGTTCCTCGAAGTCACGTACGCCAACGGCGACAAGGAAGTCCTGTACTTCAAGGACTTCAACTCCGGCGCCATGATCCAGAACATCGTGGACCGGGCCAAGAAGATGGCCATCAAGGCCTTCCTCGACCACAACCAGAAGGGCATCCGGGTCTCCCACCTCCTCCAGGCGTGCGTGGACGAGTTCAAGGAGAACGAGGACCTGCCCAACACGACCAACCCCGACGACTGGGCCCGCATCTCCGGAAAGAAGGGCGAGCGGATCGTCTTCATCCGCACCCTCGTCACCGGAAAGCAGGGCGCGGACACCGGGCGCTCCATCGACACGGTGGCCAACACCGGTCAGTACCTGTAGGAACGCGCGCCGGCTGCGGATGTCCGGAAAGCGGGCATCCGCAGCCGGCGCGTTCCACCCGGAAATTCCTCCCGGCAGTACCGGGAAATACCGCAAGTGATCTCCCCACCAGCGCGGAGCCGATCTAGGCTCATCGGTACCGCCGAGACGCGCACAGTGAGCGCCGCCGGGCAAGGAGGGCCGCATGACCGTACGGCGAGTAATGGGCATCGAGACGGAGTACGGGATCTCCGTCCCCGGACACCCGAACGCCAATGCCATGCTCACCTCGTCCCAGATCGTCAACGCCTACGCGGCGGCGATGCACCGGGCGCGCCGCGCCCGCTGGGACTTCGAGGAGGAGAACCCGCTGCGGGACGCCCGCGGCTTCGACCTCGCCCGCGAGGCCGCCGACTCCAGTCAGCTCACCGACGAGGACATCGGCCTGGCCAACGTGATCCTCACCAACGGGGCCCGGCTCTACGTGGACCACGCCCACCCCGAGTACAGCGCCCCCGAGGTCACCAATCCCCGTGACGCCGTCCTCTGGGACAAGGCCGGCGAGCGGATCATGGCCGAGGCCGCCGAGCGGGCCGCCCAGCTGCCCGGCGCCCAGCCGATCCACCTCTACAAGAACAACACCGACAACAAGGGCGCCTCCTACGGCACGCACGAGAACTACCTGATGAAGCGGGAGACCCCCTTCTCGGACATCGTGCGCCACCTGACGCCCTTCTTCGTCTCCCGCCAGGTCGTGACCGGCGCGGGCCGGGTCGGCATCGGCCAGGACGGCCGCGAGCACGGCTTCCAGATCAGCCAGCGCGCGGACTACTTCGAGGTCGAGGTCGGCCTGGAGACCACCCTCAAGCGGCCCATCATCAACACCCGGGACGAGCCGCACGCCGACGCCGAGAAGTACCGGCGCCTGCACGTGATCATCGGCGACGCCAACCTCTCCGAGATCTCGACCTATCTCAAGCTGGGCACGACCTCGCTGGTGCTCTCCATGATCGAGGACGGGTTCATCACCGTCGACCTCGCCGTCGACCAGCCGGTCCGCACGCTCCACGAGGTCTCCCACGACCCCTCGCTCCAGTACCTCGTCACGCTCCGCAGCGGCCGGACACTCACCGCGGTCCAGCTCCAGATGGAGTACTTCGAGCTGGCCAGGAAGTACGTGGAGGAACGGTACGGCGCGGACGCCGACGAGCAGACCAAGGACGTCCTCAGCCGCTGGGAGGACACCCTCACCCGGCTCGAGAACGACCCCATGAGCCTCGCCGGCGAGCTCGACTGGATCGCGAAGCGGGAGGTCATGGAGGGCTACCGGCGGCGCGACGACCTGGACTGGGACGCGGCCCGGCTGCACCTGGTGGACCTCCAGTACGCGGACGTACGCCCCGACAAGGGCCTCTACAACCGCCTGGTGGCCCGCGGGCGCATGAAGCGGCTCCTGGACGAGGCGGAGGTCGAGCGGGCCGAGACGGCCCCGCCGGAGGACACCCGGGCGTACTTCCGGGGCCGCTGCCTGGAGCAGTACGCCGACGACGTCGCCGCCGCCTCCTGGGACTCGGTGATCTTCGACCTGCCGGGCCGCGACTCCCTCCAGCGCGTCCCGACCCTGGAACCGCTGCGCGGCACCAAGGAGCACGTGAAGGCGCTCCTGGACCGCTGCCGCACGGCCGAGGAACTGGTGCGGGTGCTTTCCGGGGGCTGATTCGTGACCGGAATGCGCGCCTGAAATAGCCGGGCACCGGGAATCATGGGAACAGTGCCCGGCCGCAGGAAGAAGCTGCGGAGAGAAAACCGGAAATCGAGGGGCCGATGTCAGACCCGGCTAGTAGGGTCTGATCTTGTACGGACTCAACCGAGCGGGCCGATTTCGAGCGGGGTGAGGGATATGGCGACCAAGGACACCGGCGGCGGACAGCAGAAGGCGACGCGTTCCACGGAGGAGGTCGAGGAGACCACCACGGAGGCGAGCTCCGACCTCAAGGAGCGCCAGGAGAAGCTCAACGAGGACGTGGACTCCGTCCTGGACGAGATCGACGACGTGCTCGAGGAGAACGCCGAGGACTTCGTGCGCTCCTTCGTCCAGAAGGGCGGCGAGTAGCCGCTCCCGCCCTCGTCGTCCTCCGTCCCCGGAGCCCCGGAAGAAGCCGTGGGCCCGGGGACGGATGACACGCCGTGCTACGGGTAAGGTCCGTGCACAGCAAGCAAGATCGGCCCGCGTGTCCCACGGCGGGTCTCTCCCACCCGGAAGGAATCGCGTGGAAGCCAACCCTCGTAGCATCGGGCGTCTGCCGGCGGCCTTCCTGACGCCGGGCTCGTCCTCGTTCATCGACTTCCTGACGAACCACTCGCCCGACCTGCTCCCCGGCAACCGGAAGCTGCCGGAGGGGATCGTCGAGGCGCCCCACGGCACCACCATCGTGGCCGCGACGTTCCCGGGGGGCGTCGTGCTCGCGGGTGACCGGCGGGCCACCATGGGCAACATGATCGCCCAGCGCGACATCGAGAAGGTCTTCCCGGCCGACGAGTTCTCGGCGGTCGGCATCGCCGGCACCGCCGGTCTCGCGGTCGAGATGGTGAAGCTGTTCCAGCTGGAGCTGGAGCACTTCGAGAAGGTGGAGGGCGCCACGCTCTCCCTGGAGGGCAAGGCGAACCGTCTCTCCACCATGATCCGCAGCAACCTCGGCATGGCCATGCAGGGCCTCGCCGTCGTCCCGCTCTTCGCGGGCTGGGACGAGGCCCGGGAGAAGGGCCGCATCTTCTCCTACGACGTGACCGGCGGGCGCTCCGAGGAGCACGGCTTCGCCGCCACCGGCTCGGGCTCCATCTTCGCCCGCGGCTCGATGAAGAAGCTCTACCGCGAGGACCTGACCGAGGAGCAGGCCACCACCCTGGTCGTCCAGGCGCTCTACGACGCGGCCGACGACGACTCGGCGACCGGCGGCCCCGACCTGGCGCGGCGCATCTTCCCGATCGTCACCGTCATCACCGAGGAGGGCTTCCGCAGGCTCACGGAGGAGGAGTCCTCCGCGCTGGCCCGATCGGTCACCGAGCGGCGCCTGGAGCAGCCCGACGGCCCGCGCGCCGCCCTGCTCTGACCCGTCGTCGCCCGTAGCAGCCCTTCAGACCGGAAGAAAGGGACGGTAGCCGGTGTCCACGCCGTTCTATGTCTCACCCCAGCAGGCCATGGCCGACCGGGCGGAGTACGCCCGCAAGGGCATCGCCCGCGGCCGCAGCCTCGTCGTCCTCCAGTACGCGGACGGCATCGTCTTCGTCGGCGAGAACCCCTCGCGGGCCCTCCACAAGTTCAGCGAGATCTACGACCGGATCGGCTTCGCCGCCGCCGGCAAGTACAACGAGTACGAGAACCTCCGCATCGGCGGCGTGCGCTACGCCGACCTGCGCGGCTACACCTACGACCGCGACGACGTCACGGCGCGCGGCCTGGCCAACGTCTACGCGCAGACCCTGGGCACCATCTTCTCCAGCGCGGGCGAGAAGCCGTACGAGGTGGAGCTGGTCGTCGCCGAGGTCGGCACGGAGCCCGAGGGCGACCAGATCTACCGGCTGCCGCACGACGGCTCGATCGTGGACGAGCACGGCTCGGTCGCGGTCGGCGGGAACGCGGAGCAGATCAGCACTTTCCTCGATCAGCGGCACCGCGACGGCATGTCGCTCGCGGAGGCGCTCAAGCTGGCCGTGCAGGCCCTCTCACGCGACACCAACGGCACGGAGCGGGAGATCCCCGCCGAGCGCCTGGAGGTGGCCGTCCTGGACCGTACGCGCCCGCAGCAGCGCAAGTTCAAGCGGATCGTCGGCCGGCAGCTGTCCCGCCTCCTGCAGGCGGACGACGCGGCGGTGACGAAGACGGACGAGCCCTCCGACGAGGCCCCGGAGGAGTAGCCGTACCGCGCCGAAGGGGGCCCCGTCCGTCCGGACGGGGCCCCCTTCGGCGTGCCCGGCCTCAGCGGGCCGGCGGGGGACCGGAGGAGCCGCGCGCGGTCAGGGCGACCGGCAGGAGCCCGGGCCGGGCCTGTTCGCCCGCGAGGACGGCGAGGAGCGCCTCCATGCCCCGTTCACCGATCCGCTCGGCGGGCAGGGAGACGGTGGTCAGCTCGGGTTCCACGGCGGTCGCCAGGGCGAGGTCGTCGAAGCCGGTGACGGAGACGTCCTCGGGGACCCGCAGGCCGAGGCGGCGCAGGGCCTTGCAGGCGCCGGCGGCGAGGATGTCGTCGTCGCAGACCAGCGCGGTCGGGCGCGGGCCGGGTTCCGCGAGGGCCCGCTCGGTGGCGGCCATGGCGCCGTGCACGTCCAGAGGGGCGCGGACGGTGCGCACGGCGGCGCCGGCGAGCGCCTCGGCGAGCGCGGCGGCCCGGACGTCGAAGGTCCAGGACGGCACGGCCGAGGCCAGGTGCGCGAACCGGGTGTGCCCGAGCTCCCGGAGGTGGCGTGCCACCTGGCGCATGCCGTCGGCGACGTCCAGGTTGACGTGGGCGGCGGCCCCGGTGTCCGAGGGGTCGCTGTCCAGCATGACCAGGGGCAGATCGGTGTCCCGGAAGGCCTCCAGGGCGTCCGCCGCCATCGAGGAGGCGATGATCCCGTCCAGGGCGGCGCGGGACGAGGCGAAGGGGTCCCTGGCCGGTCCGACGCCCTCGGGGGAGGGGTAGAGGACCACGCCGAACCCGTGCCGGGCGGCCACGGCGGCGGCGCCGGTGTAGACGCGGGCGAAGAACTCGTTGGTGAGCGCCGGCACGACGAGCAGGGCGGTGCGCGTCCGGCCGAGGCGGAGGTTGCGGGCCGCGAGGTTGGGCCGGTAGCCGAGCGCGGCGGCGGCCTCGCGCACGGACCCCGCGGTGCGCTCGGAGACCCGTCCCCGCCACTTGTCGCCGAGCACCAGGGAGACGGTGGCCTGCGAGACCCCGGCGGCGCGGGCCACGTCCCGGCTGGTGGGGCGGGCACCGCCGGTGGGTTCGGGGGACTGCACGGGGGCCTCCGGGGCGATGGGTGGGTGGGTCCGCGGGGCACCGCGGGTGGACCGTCGTACCGCCGACATGGTACGTATGACTCCGGAAGTTATACGTAAAACCTCGGGCGAGTCCCGGGGGAGGGGAGACCGACATGGCCACCGAGGCCCCGGCACACGGCGGCTATCTGGACATCCTCAGGGCCCCGCACGCGGCCCGCCTGCTGACGGGCACCCTCGTCGGCCGGCTGCCCAACGGCACGGGACCCGTCGCGATGACCCTCTTCGTCCGCGACCAGGGCGGCAGCTACACCCTCGCGGGCGGCCTCATCGCCGCGTACGGCGTCGCCAACGCCGTCGGGCAGCCGCTCCTCGGCCGGGCCGTGGACCTCAAGGGCCAGCCCCGCGTCCAGCTGCCCGCCGCCGTCCTCTCCGCCCTCGGCATGGCCCTCTTCGCCCTCACCGGCATCGGCCACCTGCCCCTCGCCTACGCCGCCGTCGTCCTCGCCGGCCTCTTCACGCCGCCGCTGGAGGGCGGCCTGCGCGCCCTCTGGCCGAGCGTCCTCGGCCGCGAGGACCGGGTCCACCGCGCGTACGCCCTCGACGCGGTCGCCCAGGAGGTCATGTTCACCGTCGGCCCCCTCCTGGTGACGCTCCTCGTCGCGGTGCGCTCACCCGCCGCCGCCCTGCTCGTGATCAACGCCCTCGGCGTCCTCGGTGCCCTCGCCGTCGTCCTCTCCGAGCCGTCCCGCGCCTGGCGCTCCGCACCCCGCGAGGCCCACTGGCTCGGCGCCCTGCGGTCACCCGGTCTCCTCGCCCTGCTGGGCTCCTTCTTCTTCGTCGGGCTCGCGCTCGGCTCCATCACCGTCTCCGCCGTCGCCTACGCCGACGACCGGGGCGCCCCCGGCGTCTACGGCTGGCTGATGGCCGCGCTCGGCCTCGGCGCCCTCGCCGGCGGTGTCGTCTACGGGGCCCGGCAGTGGTCCGGGGCCCCCGAGCGGCGGCTGCGCGGCCTGGTCCTGCTCCTCGCCCTCTGCTACCTCCCGCTGCTGCTCACCCCCGGCCCGGCGGCCATGACCGGCCTCTCCGTGCTGTCCGGCGTCTTCCTCGCGCCCGCCCTCGCCTGCGCCTTCGTCGTGGTCGACCGGCACGCCCCGCGCGGCACCGTGACCGAGGCCTTCTCCTGGCTCGTGACCACCTTCGGCGTCGGCGCCGCCCTCGGCTCCGCCGTGGCGGGACCGGCCGTCGAACTGGCCGGAACGGCCGCCGGATTCGCGGTGGCCGCGGCGGGCGGTCTCGTCGCCTTCCTGGTGCTCCTGGTCACCGGCCGCGCCCTGCGGGCCCCGCTCGACCCGGGCGCCGGAGCCGCCCCGGCCGGCCCCGCGGGACCCGGCGACGCCGCGCGACACGCCGACGCGGGGGGCGCCCCGGCGGCCGTACACACCGAAAAGAACACCCGCTGAAGGAAAACGATCAGAACGGGAACGTCCAACCCGGTTTCAGCGCACGCCCTCAGGCGTAATGTTCAGACATGGACCGCCGCATTTTCGGGCTGGAGAACGAGTACGGCGTCACGTGCACGTTCAGGGGACAGCGCCGACTGTCACCTGACGAAGTGGCGCGCTACCTCTTCCGCCGTGTCGTGTCATGGGGCCGCAGCAGCAATGTCTTCCTGCGGAACGGCGCCCGCCTGTACCTCGACGTGGGTTCGCATCCGGAATACGCCACACCGGAATGCGACGACGTGACCGAACTGGTCACCCACGACAAGGCCGGCGAGCGCATTCTCGAGGGCCTGCTCGTCGACGCCGAACGCCGCCTGCACGAGGAGGGAATCGCGGGCGACGTCTATCTCTTCAAGAACAACACCGATTCGGCCGGAAACTCCTACGGATGCCACGAGAACTATCTCGTCGCCCGGCACGGGGAGTTCTCCCGGCTCGCGGACATCCTCATTCCCTTCCTCGTCACGCGCCAGCTCATCTGCGGCGCGGGCAAGGTCCTCCAGACCCCGCGGGGCGCCGTCTACTGCGTCTCCCAGCGTGCCGAGCACATCTGGGAGGGCGTCAGCTCCGCCACCACCCGCTCGCGGCCCATCATCAACACGCGCGACGAGCCGCACGCCGACGCCGAGCGCTACCGCCGCCTCCACGTGATCGTCGGCGACTCCAACATGTCGGAGACCACCACGCTGCTCAAGGTCGGCGCCACCGACCTCGTGCTCCGCATGATCGAGGCCGGCACCGTGATGCGCGACCTGACCCTGGAGAACCCCATCCGGGCCATCCGCGAGGTCAGCCACGACATCACCGGTCAGCGCAAGGTCCGGCTGGCCAGCGGCCGCGAGGCCTCCGCCCTGGAGGTCCAGCGGGAGTACTACGACAAGGCCTCCGACTTCGTCGACCGGCGCGGCATCCGCTCCGGCACGATCGCCCAGGTCCTGGAGCTGTGGGGCCGGACCCTCGACGCGATCGAGTCCGAGCGGCTGGACCGCATCGAGACCGAGATCGACTGGGTCATGAAGTACAAGCTCATCGAGCGGTACCGGGCCAAGCACAACATGACCATGTCGAACCCGCGGGTCGCGCAGATAGACCTCGCCTACCACGACATCCACCGCCGCCGCGGCCTGTACTACCTGCTGCAGAAGAACGGCCAGGCGGCCCGGATCTGCAACGACCTGAAGATCTTCGAGGGCAAGTCGGTGCCCCCGCAGACCACCCGGGCCCGGCTCCGCGGCGACTTCATCCGGCGGGCCCAGGAACAGCGGCGGGACTTCACCGTCGACTGGGTCCACCTCAAGCTCAACGACCAGGCGCAGCGGACGGTCCTGTGCAAGGACCCGTTCCGCTCCGTCGACGACCGGGTGGAGAAGCTGATCGCCGGAATGTAGGACCGCCGGCCGTACGGGCCGCCGCCCGCCGCGTGGAGTCGCACGCGGCCACGGCGGTCGTACGACAGCGCGAGGGCCCCGCACCCCGGGTGTGCGGGGCCCTTCGACGTCACAGCGAGGTCCCCTAGAGTGTCGGGACAACTACTGTGCCGTCTGAGATCTGAGGAACACGTGCGCCGACTTGCCGGCCTTCTCGCCGTCCCGCTGCTGCTGCTCTCGACAGCCGCCTGCGGCACGGAGGAAAAGGGCTCCGAAACCGCCGCGATGACCAACGGACTGCCCGCCATCACCGCGGGCGCGAAGTACGGGGAGAAGCCGACCCTCGCCAAGGGCGAGGGCGACCCGCCGAAGGAACTCAAGGTCAATGTCGTCAGCGAGGGCAAGGGCGCGGTCACGAAGAAGGGTGACGCGCTCCAGGTGAACTACCTGGGCCAGGCCTGGGACTCCACCACTCCCTTCGACAACAGCTTCGACCGCGGCCGCCCCTTCGACCTCACGCTCGGCGCCGGCCAGGTCATCAAGGGCTGGGACCAGGGCCTGGAAGGCCAGAAGGTCGGCAGCCGCGTCGAGATCGGCATCCCGCCGGAGCTCGGTTACGGAGCCCAGGGCCAGGGCGACATCAAGCCCAACGCCACCCTCGTCTTCGTCGTGGACATCCTGAAGGCGACCACGATCCCCAAGGCCGCCTCCGGTACCGAGGTCGCCCAGGAGAACAAGGACCTGCCCAAGGTCGGGACGAACACCGACGGCAAGGCCCCCTCGCTGACCGTTCCCAAGACGGACGCGCCCGCCAAGCTCGTGTCGAACTACGTGATCGAGGGCAAGGGCGAGGCCGTCAAGTCCACCGACACCCTGACCGTCCAGTACAAGGGCGTCCTGTGGAAGGACGGCAAGGAGTTCGACAGCTCCTACGCGCGCGGCGGCGTCCCGGCCACCTTCCAGCTGGCCGGCGTGATCCCGGGCTGGAGCAAGGGCCTGGAGGGCAAGAAGGTCGGCAGCCGCGTGCTGCTCGTCGTCCCGCCCGCCGACGGCTACGGCGACCAGGCACAGGGGCCGATCCCCGCGAAGTCGACGCTCGTCTTCACCGTGGACATCCTGGCCAAGCAGTAGCGGGGGGTCCCCGCTCGCGGGGCACTCGCAGGGTAGGTTGTCCGGGTCGCGCGGTCACCGTGCGCGCGATCCATCAGTTGAGGAGCACACTGCAGTGAGCATCGAGAAGCCCGAGGTCGACTTCCCGGGCGGCGAGCCGCCGGCCGATCTGGAGATCAAGGACATCTGGGAGGGTGAGGGCGAGGTCGCCGAGGCCCGCGACCTGGTCAAGGTCCACTACGTGGGTGTCTCCTTCGACTCCGGCGAGGAGTTCGACGCCTCCTGGAACCGCGGCGCCCCGCTCGAGTTCCAGCTCGGCGTCGGCCAGGTCATCCAGGGCTGGGACAAGGGCGTCCAGGGCATGAAGGTCGGCGGCCGCCGCCAGCTGGTCATCCCCGCGCACCTCGCGTACGGCGACCGCGGCGCCGGCGGCAAGATCGGCCCCGGCGAGACGCTGATCTTCGTCTGCGACCTCGTGGCCGTCGCCAAGCGCTGACCCGCGCACCGTGTGACCGGTTCCGGTCGCCCGAGGGCCCCCGCCTCCCGAGGCGGGGGCCCTCGGCTTTTGCCCGGACACCCCGGGGCGGTACGGTCGGACGTCCGAGAACGGAAGACCGGGGAAGTGGGTGCAGGGCGTCGATGGCGATTGCCAAGGCCGAGCGGCTGATGAATCTGGCGCTGTGCCTGCTCGGGACGCGCCGCCCGCTGAGCAAGCGTGAGCTCCGCGGCTCCATCGAGGCCTACCTGGAAGCCGCCGGCGACGAGGCCTTCAACCGCATGTTCGAGCGGGACAAGGACGACCTGCGCGAGCTCGGCCTGGTCATCGAGACGGTCGAGAACCTCGACGGCGAGACCGGCTACCTGGCCCGCCGCGACTCCAACCGCCTGCCGCCGATCACCCTGGACGCCGAGGAGGCCGCCGCGCTCGGCCTCGCCGCCAAGGTGTGGCAGCAGGCCCGCCTCGCCGGCGCGGCCAGCGGAGCCCTCCAGAAGCTCCGGGCCGCCGGCATGCCCGAGGCCGACGACACGTACGAGGCACAGCCCAGCGCCCTCGAACCGCGCATCCCCGTCCACGAGGCGGCCTTCGAGCCGCTCATGCTCGCCTGCCGCGACCGCCGGCCCGTCGTCTTCGACTATCGCAAGGCCAACTCCGCCCGCCCCGAGACCCGCCAGGTCGAGCCCTGGACCCTCGAATGCTGGCGCGGCCACTGGTACCTGGCCGGATGGGACCGGGACCGCGGCGCCGAGCGCGTCTTCCGCCTGTCCCGGATCACCGGCAAGGTCCGCTCCCGGGCCGGCGCCTTCACCGCCCCCGTCCCCGACGTCGTCACCGTCCGGGAGACCGTGGAGAGCTGGGCGGGGGAGACCGCCACCCGCTCCGCCCGCATCCGGCTCCGGACCGGCTGCGGCTACCCGCTGCGGGCCCGCGCCCAGTCCGTGCGCGAGGGCGCGGACGGATGGGACGAGCTGGAGATCCCGTACGGGCACGGCCTCGACGCCTGGCTCGTCGAGTTCGGCCCGGACGTCGTCGTACTGGAACCCGCCGATCTGCGGGCCGATGTCGTGGACCGGCTGCGCGCCGTGGCCAAGGGCTGAAGGGGAGGCGTACCGCATGGCGGCCAACGCGATCGACCAGACGAGGCGGATGCTGTCCCTCGTCACCTACCTCCGCGAGCGCCCGGGGGCGCACGTCGCCGACGTGGCGCGGGCCTTCGGGATCACCGAGGACGAGCTGATCTCCGACCTGGACGTGCTGCCCATGTGCGGCACCAGCTTCCGCGGCGGCGACCTGCTCGACATCGACACCGACGGCGACCGCATCTGGTGGCACAACCCGGACGACGTGGCGGCCCCGCTGCGGCTCGCCGCCGACGAGGCCACCGCGCTGCTCGTCGCGGCCCGGGCCGTGGCCACCCTCCCCGGCCTGCGCGAGAGCGACCGGGAGGCACTGCTGCGCGCCACCGCCAAGCTGGAGGCGGCGGCCGGCGAGGCGGCGGGCGCCAGCTCCCGGCTCTCCGTCACCTTCGAGTCCGAGGGCGGTGTCTTCGCCGAGGTCGACCGGGCCATCTCCGAACGCAAGCGGCTCTGGCTCCGGTACTACTCGCCCGCCCGCGACGAGCTCACGGAGCGGGAGGTGGACCCGATCCGGCTGTTCGCCGTCGGGCACACCTACATGGAGGCCTGGTGCCGCCTCTCCGAGGCGCGCCGCACCTTCCGCCTGGACCGGGTCGCCGAGATCCGGATCCTCGACGAGCACGCCGCGCCGCCCGAGCTGGAGCTGCGGGACCTCTCCGAGGGACTGGTCCAGCCGTCGGCCGATGACCCGGAGGTCGTGGTCGAGGTCGGCCCCGGCGGCCGCTGGGTCGCCGAGTACTACCCGCACGACAAGGCCGAGGAACTGCCCGACGGCGGGTTGCGGATCACCCTGCGCACCCCCGACCCGGCCTCGCTGCGCCGGCTCGGTCTGCGTCTGGGCAGCGACGGGCGGATCGTCGCCCCGGTGGCGCTCGCCGACAGCGCCCGGGAGGCGGCCGCGGCGGCACTCGCCGCGTACGACGGGATCTGAGGTTCCGCCGGAGCCGGCCCCGGGTGACCCCGCGGCTACCGGCGGCACCGGCGTACCGTCCGGGACACGCCGGAGCGCGTGCCCGCCGGCGGCGCGCCGGTCGCGGGGAACACGGCCGGCCGGCCCGGGGACAGGAAGGGCCGGGCGGGGCGCTTCGCCGGTGAGGAGTACGGCCGAGCGGGCCACGCCGGCCGAGAGAGATGCGGCAGTCGAGGGAGATGAGCTGAATGTCCGTGATGTCCGGCCTGGTGGCGCCGACGGCCCCCGTCCTCTTCAAGGCGGCCTGCCCCGACTGCCGCTCCCGCTTCGAACTCTCCCCCTCCGCCCTGCGCCTGGCCATCGGCGCCAGCCGCCGCACCACCTTCTACTCCTTCACCTGCCCCGCCTGCGGCAGCGCCGTCCGCAAGCCCGCCGGCGAACGGATCGTGGAACTCCTCACCGGCGGCGGCGTCCGCACCCTCCGCCTCCACACCACCGCCTGAACGCGGGCGCCGACGGTCTAGGCTCAGCACATGTTCTGGCCCATGCTCGCCATCGCCCTCGGTTTCCTCGGCCTCGCCGTCCTCGGCGTCCTCGGGATCAAGGTCTTCGTGGAGGTCCAGCGCCTCGGCCGTCAAGTGGCCCGCACCACACAGCGCATCCAGCGGGCCGCCGAGGACCTCGAGGACGCCGCCACCGACCTGGCCCGAACAGGCGAGGCCTTGCGCTGAGTCGGGGCCGTACGCTGCGGGAAGACGCCGCCGGGGCTTCACGGCGGACGCAATCGCGCGTATGCACGGGCATTGCCCCGCGTTTACTCGTGCGGGTTACGATCGCAGACAGCGCGGTGGCCGGACCCTGTCCGACCCGCCGGGCACCGCACGTCCATGTCGCCTCGGTGAAGAAGGTAAACAGCTATGGGTAGGCTCGGCCCCACCGAGATCATCCTCATCCTCGTCGTCATCATCCTGCTGTTCGGCGCCAAGAAGCTCCCGGACATGGCCCGCTCCCTGGGCAAGTCGGCCCGCATCCTCAAGAGCGAGGCCAAGGCGATGAAGTCCGAGGACCAGCAGAGCGCGCCCGCCGACCCGCCGCACCCCGGAGCCCAGGACCCGCAGCCCGCGCCGCGTACCATCCAGGCCGCTCCTGGCGACGTGACCAGCTCGCGTCCCGTGACGGAGCCCTCGGACACCACCAAGCGCTGACCCGGTCCGCCGCGGCCGCCGCACCGGGCGGCGGCCTGCCGCACGAGATGAGGACGTGGGTTGCTCAAGTCTGCCCGCAAGCAGGAGAGGGATCCCGAGGGGCGCATGCCCCTCGTGGAACACCTGCGTGAACTCCGCAACCGCCTGGCGAAAGGCCTGCTGGCCGTCGCGGCGGTGACGGTCGTTGCCCTCGTGTACAGCGAGGAGCTGATGCAGTTCCTGACGAAATCGGTGCCCACCTGCGCACCGGGCGTCACCAGTGACGGCGGCAACTGCGCGATCGTCTCCTTCAACACGCTGATGGCCCCCTTCAGCACGACGATCCAGCTGTCCCTGACGGTGGGCCTCGTCGTGGCCAGTCCCATCTGGCTGTACCAGCTGTGGGCCTTCGTCGCGCCCGGACTGCACAAGAACGAGAAGAAGTACACGTACGCCTTCGTCGGCGCCGCCGTCCCGCTGTTCAGCGCGGGCGCCTACCTCGCGTACCTCATTCTCCCCATCAGCGTGAAGGTCCTCATCAGCCTCACGCCCAGCGGCTCCGCGAACATCCTCTCGCTCGGTGACGTCCTCGACTTCACCCTGCGCATGGTGCTCGTCTTCGGCCTCGCCTTCGAGCTCCCGCTCATCCTGGTGATGCTCAATCTGACCGGTGTCCTCACCGGCCGCCGCATGGCCGGCTGGTGGCGCGGCGTGATCATGGGCGTCTTCGTCTTCGGCGCCGTCATCACCCCCACCACCGACCCGGTCGGCATGATCGCCCTCGCCGGGCCCATCACCGTCCTCTACTTCGGGGCCGTCGCCTTCTCGCTCCTCAACGACCGGCGGCGCCGGCGCAAGAACCCCGACGCCGAACTGGACGACGACGAGGCCTCGGTGCTCGACCTCACCCCCGAGGCCGTCGGCGCCGTCGAACCCGTCTCCACCGTCCCCGCCCTGCCGGAGCAGGCGGCCGCCGAGCCCGAGGTGCGCGGAGCACAGCGCCCCGGTGGCTACGACGACATCACCTGAGCCGCTCTCGTGAGGCCCCCCGGACTTCCGTCCGGGGGGCCTTTCCGTGAGCGGCGACCTCCCCCTCTTCGTCACCCCGACCGCGGGGCGCGCACACCGTCCGGCCCGTCGCCGGCACGCACCGTGCCCGCTCGCTCACGCCGGGAGGCTCCCGGCACCGGAGAGCCCCTCGGACTCCTCCCCGTCACCGTCGTCCGCGATCCCGGCGCGCCGCGGGTCCTCGCCCCGCCCGCGCGCCCGGGGCCGGATCCCCGGGATAAAGATCGCGTCACTGTCGGAGGGGGCGGGTAGGCTCGAGAACAAGATGACAGAGGACCTCACACCAGCCGAAGCGTACGCAGCCGCTCGCGCCCGCAACGCCGAGCAGGCCACCGCGCTGGCCCCCTTCCGCGAGATGTACGAGTTCGGTCTGGACCCCTTCCAGATCGAGGCCTGCCAGGCACTCGAGGCGGGCAAGGGCGTGCTCGTCGCCGCCCCCACCGGCTCCGGCAAGACCATCGTCGGCGAGTTCGCCGTCCACCTCGCCCTCACCCAGGGCCGCAAGTGCTTCTACACGACCCCCATCAAGGCGCTGTCGAACCAGAAGTACGCCGACCTCGTCAAGCGGTACGGCAACGCGAAGGTCGGCCTCCTGACCGGCGACAACAGCGTCAACGGCGACGCCCCGATCGTCGTCATGACCACCGAAGTCCTCCGCAACATGCTGTACGCGGGGTCCCAGGCCCTCTCCGGCCTCGGCTACGTGGTCATGGACGAGGTCCACTACCTCTCCGACCGGTTCCGCGGAGCCGTCTGGGAGGAAGTGATCATCCACCTCCCCGAGTCCGTGACCCTCGTGTCCCTCTCGGCGACCGTCTCCAACGCCGAGGAGTTCGGCGACTGGCTCGACACCGTCCGGGGCGACACCGAGGTCATCGTCTCCGAGAGCCGCCCCGTACCCCTGTGGCAGCACGTCCTGGCCGGCCGCCGGATGTACGACCTCTTCGAGGAGGAGACCGACCACGGCGGCCGTGGCGCCGCCCGCCGCGAGGTCAACCCCGACCTCCTGCGCCTCGCCCGCACCGAGAACACGCGCACGTACAACCCGCGCGACCGGCGCCGCGGCAAGATGGTCCGGGAGGCCGACCGCGAGCGCGAGCGCCGCCAGCGCTCCCGCATCTGGACCCCCGGCCGCCCCGAGGTCATCGAGCGCCTCGACGCCGAGGGCCTGCTGCCCGCCATCACCTTCATCTTCAGCCGCGCCGGGTGCGAGGCCGCCGTCCAGCAGTGCCTCTACGCCGGGCTCCGCCTCAACGACGACGAGGCGCGTCGCCGCGTCCGCGAGATCGTCGAGGAGCGGACCGCGTCGATCCCGACCGAGGACCTCCACGTCCTCGGCTACTACGAATGGCTCGAAGGCCTGGAGCGGGGCATCGCCGCCCACCACGCCGGCATGCTCCCGACCTTCAAGGAGATCGTCGAGGAACTCTTCGTACGCGGTCTCGTCAAGGCCGTCTTCGCCACCGAGACCCTCGCCCTCGGCATCAACATGCCCGCCCGCTCCGTCGTCCTGGAGAAGCTCGTCAAGTGGAACGGCGAGCAGCACGCCGACATCACCCCCGGCGAGTACACCCAGCTCACCGGACGCGCCGGCCGCCGCGGCATCGACGTCGAGGGCCACGCGGTCGTGCTCTGGCAGCGCGGCCTCGATCCCGGCCACCTCGCCGGCCTCGCCGGCACACGCACCTACCCGCTGCGCTCCAGCTTCAAGCCCTCGTACAACATGGCGGTCAACCTGGTCGACCAGTTCGGCCGGCACCGCTCGCGCGAGCTTCTGGAGACCTCCTTCGCCCAGTTCCAGGCGGACCGCTCCGTGGTGGGCATCTCCCGCCAGGTCCAGAAGAACGAGGAGGGACTCGCCGGTTACCGGGAGGGCATGACCTGCCACCTCGGTGACTTCGAGGAGTACGCGCGGCTCCGCCGCGAGCTGAAGGACCGTGAGACCGAACTGGCCAAACAGGGCGCCGCCCAGCGCCGGGCCCAGGCCGCCGCCTCGCTGGAGAAGCTCAAGCCCGGAGACGTCATCCACGTCCCCACCGGCAAGTTCGCGGGCCTCGCGCTCGTCCTCGACCCGGGCATCCCCGCGGGCCGCACCAACGGCCACCGGGGCCTCGAGTACCACGACGGGCCGCGCCCGCTGGTCCTCACCGCCGAGCGGCAGGTCAAGAGGCTCGCCTCCATCGACTTCCCCGTCCCGGTGGAAGCCCTGGAGCGCATGCGGATCCCCAAGTCCTTCAACCCGCGCTCCCCGCAGTCCCGCCGCGACCTCGCCTCGGCCCTGCGCACCAAGGCCGCGCACCTCAACCCCGAGCGGCACCGCAGACAGCGGGCCGCGGCCGCCGACGACCGCGAGATCGCCCGGCTGCGCACCGAGATCCGCGCCCACCCCTGCCACGGCTGCGACGAGCGCGAGGACCACGCCCGCTGGGCCGAGCGCTT
>NZ_JAPSIW010000333.1 GCF_031178505.1 Streptomyces sp.
GAGATGCTCGGCTGGGGCGCCGCCGTCGTCGCCGTGGTGGTCGGGGTGCGGCTGCTCTGGCTGCTGCCCGCCACCTGGCTGGCGAAGCGGCTGCACACCCGCCGGGACGTGGACGAGGAGATCCCGGTGAGCTGGCGGGAGACCGTCGTCATGTGGTGGGCCGGGATGCGCGGGGTGGCCTCCGTCGCCCTCGCCCTCGCCATCCCGCTCCGCACGGACGACGGGGCGCCCTTCCCTGGCCGGGACGAGATCGTCTTCATCGCCTTCTGCGTGATCATCGCCACCCTGGTCTTCCAGGGGCTCACGCTGCCCTGGCTGGTCCGCCGGCTCGGGGTACGGGCCGACGCGGACGCCGACCGGGCGATGGAGCGCGCCCTGGCCGTCCGCGCGGCCGGGGCCGCCAAGCGGCGGCTCAAGGAGATCGAGGAGGTCGAGGACCTGCCGGACGAGGTGCGGGAGCGGCTCCACCGCGGGGCCTTCGACATCGGGGCGCGCATCAGCCCCGACATGGTGGACGAGGAGCGGCGGGCCGCGTACGCCGAGCGTGCGGCGCGGCTGAAGGCGGTGCACCGGATCCAGCGGGAGCTGATGTCGGCGGCCCGGCACGAGGTGCTCGCCGCCCGCAGCGAACCGGGGGTGGACCCCGAGGTGGTGGACCGGGTGCTGCGGCAGCTGGACGTGCGCAGCATGCACTGAGGCGGTGGGCGAGACCGCCCGGGCGGGCGCTGACCGGCGTACGGATCCGGCCACCGCTCCTGCCGGGGCCGCGCCCTCCTCCCGTCGTACGGATCCGGTCACCGTGCCCCGCGTGGCGCCGCCCCCGTCCGGGGGCCGTCCGGCGGGGGATCCGGGACGTGGGTGGCAGGATGGCGCGTATGGACATCATGCTTTTCCACTCGGTCCACGGGCTGCGCCCGGCCGTCGAGGCCGCGGCCGACCGGCTGCGGGCCGCCGGGCACCGGGTGTGGGTGCCGGACCTCTTCGACGGCTGGACGAGCGAGTCGGTGGAGGAGGGCATGGCGAAGCGGGACGAGATCGGCAAGGACGAGCTCCTGAAGCGCGCGATCCTGGCCGCCGCCCCGTACTCCGAGCGCGGGCTCGTCTACGCGGGCTTCTCCTTCGGCGCTTCCGTGGCGCAGACCCTGGCCCTCGGCGACGAGAAGGCGCGCGGGCTCCTGCTCCTCCACGGCACCTCGGACCTCGCGCCGAACGTGGCCGTGGACGAGCTGCCCGTCCAGCTGCACGTGGCCGAGCCGGACCCGTTCGAGACGGACGACTGGCTCTCCGCCTGGTACCTCCAGATGCGCCGGGCCGGGGCGGACGTCGAGATCTACCGCTACCGGGGCGCCGGCCACCTCTACACCGACCCGGAGCTGCCCGACTGGGACGCCGACGCGGCCGGGCGGACCTGGGCGGTCGCGCTCTCCTTCCTCGAGGGGCTGGAGGGCTGACACGGGCGAAGGCCCCCGGGATTCCCGGGGGCCTTCGCCGTGGCGACGGGGTGTCAGGCGCGGTACGCGACCCAGTGGTCGTTCATGCGGGTCACCTGGCCCGCGGTGAACTGGTACATGCAGGCGTCGTACGTGTAGTCCATGAAGTTGTGGATCGGGTCCACACCGGCCTTGGAGGCGCAGGTGTCACGGCCGGTCGGGCACTCGTAGGCCGCGCTCTTCTCGGCCGGGGTGTCGGCGACGTAGTCGCCGTTGCCCGTGCAGCCGCCCTGGAAGGTGTGGTAGAGGCCCATCCAGTGGCCGACCTCGTGGGTGGCGGTGTCGCCCTGGTTGTAGTTGGCGGCCGAGCCGCCGGGCAGGGACTTGTCCAGGATGACGACGCCGTCCATCGACGGGTTGGACTGGTAGGAGGACGGGAAGGTCGCCCAGCCGAGCAGGCCGCCGCTGAGGTTGGCGGTGTAGATGTTCAGCGCGTTGGCGCCGCCCTGGCGGAGGGTCTGCTTCATCTGCTTCTCGGCGGTGGAGCCGGAGGACAGGTTGTACCAGGTGGCGTTGTCCGTGTAGGTGGTGCCGGCCAGCGAGAACTGGAAGTTGGTGTTCACGTTGCCGGTGCCCTGGCCGCCGAAGGCGGAGTTCAGCACGTTCATCTGGTTGCTGATGTCGGTGGCGCTCAGCTTGCCCGTGGTGCCGCTGTGGACGACGTGGAAGTAGACGGGGATGGTGACCGCGGTGGCACCGGCCGTCGCGGTGGCCCGGCCGTTGGCACGGGCGGCTTCCAGTCGCTTGGCCAGATCCGCGTCCATGGCCTTGGCCTTGGCGGCGCTGACCTCGTTGGGCTCGATGGCCTGGGTGGAGGCCCCGCGCGACTTGCGGGCGCCGGAGAAGGCCTCGTGGCCGTGGTCCTCGTGGGTGTCCACACACTCCTCGGCCGAGGTGCCGGCGGCCAGATCCGTCGACTTGGCGGTGGCCGTCGACGGGGCCGAGAAGGGGGCCAGGGCCAGGGTTCCGGCCAGGACGGCGGTGCCGAGCATACGACGTGACATACGCGGCTTTATACGGACAAGAGCACGCACGGTGACTCCTCGCGGGGGGTGGTGGAGAGGTACTTCCTCGCCACGGCGGGGAGATTACGGGTTCATGTCAGGCCGCCAGCAGGATCGTTCAAGCCCAATCATTCGTCGCGCAATTAGGGGCATCGGGAAGAAAAAATTGCGCCCATTCCGGAGTTTGAGACGTGGACGTAACACTCGGAGGCATGAAGGCGGGTGGTGTGTCCGGATTCGATCTACCGGAACACGCCACCCGCCGTGACGATGTGATCTTCTGTTAACGCGATCGATCATGGCCGAAAATCGACCCTGAGGGGCCGTCAGTCGGTCAGGTCTTCGCCTCAGCGCACCGGCTGGTACACCCGCTCGACCCGCTGCGTTCCGCTGAGCGTCCGATAGGAGCGCTCCCACGAGGTGGTCGCGGCCGGAT
This sequence comes from Streptomyces sp., assembly GCF_031178505.1. Lineage (GTDB taxonomy): Bacteria > Actinomycetota > Actinomycetes > Streptomycetales > Streptomycetaceae > Streptomyces > Streptomyces gulbargensis. Next base: position 2,931 of record NZ_JAPSIW010000333.1, read on the forward strand.
CCCGCTTGTCGGAGACCGTGTAGTAGTCCATCTGCGCCCGCTCGGCGGTCACGTCCAGCACTCCGTAGCCGTGGTGGTCCATGTCCACCCACTTCACGTGCCGGTTGGCGGCCCGGACGGCGCCCGCGGCCACCACCGAGGCCGTCCCGGGCGCCACGTGCAGCAGGTCGTCCAGGTTGTCCGAGGTGACCGAGGTGACCACGAACTCGGTGGCCGCCGAGGCGGAGAAGGGATAGGTCGCCGCCTTCACGGGCACGTCGTTCGCCCAGGCCATGTGAATGTCACCGGTCAGGAAGACGGTGTTCCGGATCGCCCGCGAGGTGAGGTGGGACAGCAGCTCCCTGCGGTCGTCGGTGTAGCCGTCCCACTGGTCGACGTTGACCGCGAGCCCCTCCTTCGGCAGGCCCATCAGCTCGGCGATCGGCTCCAGGAGGTGCGCCGGGAGCGCGCCGAAGGCGACCGGCGAGATCATCACCGAGGTGCCGACCAGCTGCCAGGCCGCGTCCGAGCCGGCGAGTCCGGCCTTCAGCCAGTCCAGCTGGGCCCGCCCGGTGAGCGTCCGCTCCGGGTCGTCGACCGAGCCGGAGCCCGTTTTCGCCTGCGCGGACCGGAAGGACCGCAGGTCGAGCAGGTGCAGATCGGCCAGCCTGCCGAAGCGCAGCCGCCGGAAGACCGTGCCCTCCGCGGAGGTGCGGACCGGCATCCACTCGAAGTACGCCTGCTTGGCGGCGGCCACCCGGGCCGCCCAGTCGCCCTCCGCGCCGGGTGTGTGGTTCTCGGCCCCGCCGGTCCAGGCGTCGTTGGCGAACTCGTGGTCGTCCCAGATGGCCACGAAGGGAAGCGCCGCGTGCAGCGCCTGGAGGTCCGGGTCCGTCTTGTACGTGGCGTGCCGCAGGCGGTAGTCGGCCAGCGAGACGATCTCGTGTCGCGGCTCGTGCGCCCTGACCCCGTACGCCGCCTTCGGGTAGACGCCGCTGCCGTACTCGTACAGGTAGTCGCCCAGGTGGAGGATCGCGTCCAGGTCGGGACGGGCGGCGAGGTGGCGGTACGCGGCGAAGTGGCCGGCCTCCCAGTTGGCGCAGGAGACCACGCCGAAGCGCACCCCGGGCGCCGCGGCGTCGAAGGCGGGGGCGGTGCGGGTGCGGCCGGCCGGGGAGACGGTGTCGCCCACCCGGAATCGGAACCAGTAGGCGGTGGCCGGGCGCAGGCCCCGCACGTCCGTCTTGACCGTGTGGTCGGAGGCGGCGCTCGCCGTGGTGGCGCCGGCGGCGACGACCCGGGTGAAGGAGCGGTCCTCGGCCAGCTCCCATTCGACCCGGACATCGGGCCCGAGACCGGAGCCGGGCACGGCCTCCGGGGCGGGGGTGACGCGCGTCCAGAGCAGGACGCCGTCGGGCAGCGGGTCGCCGGAGGCGACCCCGTGGAGGAAGGCGGTCGCCCCGGTGGCCGCGAGGGCCGGAGTGGCCGCGCCCGCGAGGACGGGGGCGGCGACGGCGCCGACCGCGGCGGCCTTGACGACCGTGCGGCGGCTGGGGGCGGGAGATATGAAACGACTGGTCACGGGCGCTCAGATTACTGACCGGTTTGACGGGTGGTCAGGCGAATTCCGGAAAGTTCGCCGAGCCTTCGCCGCGCGGATGCGGGGGGCCCCGGCGAGGTCCCCGCCCGACCCGCTAACCTGAGTCGAAATCAGAACTGCTTTCTAGAACATGACTCGGAAGCGCCCGGCGACAGGAGGGGGAGAACCATGTCGCAACCCTGGTACGAGGACCGGCCGCCGCCCCGGCCGGCGCCCGACAACCCGTACGCACCCCCCGGGCTCGGTCCGCCGCCCCCGGAGCCGCACCGGAGACGCCGCCGCGGCCCGCTCCTCGCCGGCGTCCTCGCCCTCGCCCTGCTCACCGGCGTCGGCGGGTACGTCCTCGGCGCGCGCGGCGGGCAGGACCCGTCGGCCGCCGCGCCCACGGCCACCCCGTCGGGCCGGCCCCCCGCCACGGCGGCGCCCGGGCCGGCGACGGCGCGGCCCACTCCGCGGCGGACCCCCGTCCCGGGCAACGACGAGATCGCGCGGCGGCGTCTGGCCGGAGAGGCGAGCGCCTGGATCGTCGACGACCGGACCGACCTGCCCCGCCGGCAGATCCGGACCGAGGACCTGTGGATCGTCGGGGACACCGCCGTCCAGGCCGTCTACAAGAAGGTCGTCGCCCACCGCCTGAGCGACGGCGCGGAACTGTGGAGCGTCGCCCTGCCGACCCCCGTCTGCGAGACCCCCGTCAACCCCACCCCCGACGGCAAGGTCGTCATCGTCCTGCAGAACGTCGAGGCCTGGACCGGCACCCGGTGCAACCGGCTCCAGATGATCGACCTGAACAAGGGGACGGCGGGCTGGCGGAAGAGGCTCGTCGAGACCGGGGAGACGGACGACACGATCATGGTGGACACCGCCATCACCGGCGGCACCCTGGCCGTCGTCCAGAGCATGACGGCGGCCGCGTACCGGGTGGACGACGGACACAAGCTCTACGACATCCCCAGGGAACAGCCCGGGAAGTGCTATCCGGGCCGGGTCGCGGGCGGCGTCCGGCTGCTGGTGCTCGACGACTGCGCGATCACCGCCGGGGCGAAGGCGTACGGCGGTCTCCGCGAGCTCGACCCGGAGACCGGCGAGGTCCGGTGGCGGTACCGGACCGCGCCCGGGCGGGTGATCGGCCAGGTCCTCTCCGAGGATCCGGTGGTGATCACCACACCGGCCAAGGAGGACGGCGGACGGGACTGGCGGGTCGTCCCCCTCGGCCCCGGTGGCAAGGCCCTGCGGACCATCGACCCCCGTCCCCAGGGCTTCACCCACTGCGGGGACTCCGTCGACACCAGCAGTGACGCCCAGGCGTGCGCGCAGGCCGTCGTCGGCCCGGGCCTCGTGGTCCTCGGCGGGACGGACCGCGTGGGCGCCTACGACCTCGCGACCGGGAAGCTGGTCTGGGGGGTGAAGTCGGACACGACCTCGTACGGCTACTTCCCGCTGCGGGCCGTGCCGGGCCGGATCGGGTTCGTCCACGAGCTCGGCACCAGCGGCAGGCCCGGGCGGATCTTCCGGATCGGGCCGGGCGGTGTGGACACGATCAAGGACGTCCTGAAGCTGCCGGCGGCCACCGCGCCGTACGAGTTCGGCATGGGCGTCGTGGGGGAGCGGGCCTACGCGGGCGACCGGCTCGTCCTCACCCCCGCGAACCTGGACGGCGACGACGCCCGGCGCGAGCCCCGGATGCTCTCCTTCGCCCCCGCGCCCTGACCGGCTCCGGCCGCCCCTGACCGGCTCCGGCCGCCGTGACCGTCTCCGGCCCGCCGGGCGCCGTGCTCCGGCCCGCCGCCCGGCGGGCCGGAGCACGCGAAGGGTGCGCGCCAAGTCAGGAAGGGACGCGTCAGCCCTTCAGGGCCGCGTCGACCGCCGTCCTGAACTGCTCCGGCGTCATCGGCGGGTTGTCCGAACCCGCCACCGTGACCGGCTTGCCGTCCATCTTCAGGGTGGGGGTGCCCTTCACCCCGCTGGCGTCGAAGGCCTTCGACATCTTCATCGCCCAGGCGTCGAAGGTGCCGTCCTCCACGTCCTTCTCGAACGCCGCGTTGTTCTTGAGCGCCGGGACGGAGTCCGCGACCTCCAGGAGGTAGGAGTCCTTGGCGAACTTGTCCTGGCTCTCCTCCGGGTGGAACTGGGCCGAGTAGAGCGCGGCCTTGTACGACAGGAAGGCCTCGGGACTCACGTTCAGCGCCGCGCCGAGGGCGGACAGGGCGTTCTTCGAACCCTCGCCCCGGGTCACGTCGTCGATGAAGGTGGCGCCCACGTACTTGATCCTGTACTTGCCGGCCTCGACGTCCTTCTCGACCGTCGGGCCCACCGCCTGCTCGAAGGTCGCGCAGACCGGGCAGCGCGAGTCCTCGTACAGCTCCAGGGTCTTCTTCGCCGAGGCCTTGCCGATGACGACGGTCGTGCCGTCGGTGCCCGTGGTGTTCTTCGGGGCGGTCACGGCCGTGGCCTTCGCCGCCGCCTCCCACTGGGAGGGCTTGTTCGCCTGCACCACGGCGTAGCCGATGCCGCCGGCGACGGCGAGGACGGCCACGGCCGAGACGCCGACGATCACCTGCCGGCGGGTCCGGTCCTTCTTCGCCTGGCGCTCGCGCTCGACGCGCAGCCGCTCGCGGGCGGCCGCCTTGTTGGCCTGACTGTTGCGTGCACTCATGATCGTGATCTCCGTGGGACGGTGAGGAA
>NZ_JAPSIW010000334.1 GCF_031178505.1 Streptomyces sp.
GTACAGGACGATGGTCGCGCCGGGCGGTACGTCCTGGTAGTACGAGGTGACCGTGCCGGCCAGGGTGACCGTGACACCGGTCGCCACCGCGAGGACGAAGGTCGCGCGGAACGACTTCGTCAGCTGCTGGGCGGCGGCCACCGGCACCACCATGAGCGCGCTGACCAGGAGCAGGCCGACGACCCGCATGGCGACCGTGACGGTGACCGCGGCCGTGACCGCGATCAGCAGGTTCAGGGCGCGCACCGGCAGGCCGGTGACCCGGGCGAACTCCTCGTCCTGGCTGACGGCGAAGAGGTGCCGGCGCAGCCCGACCGTGACGAGGACCACGAACGCGGCCAGCAGGCTGATCGCGGTGACGTCCTCGGGCGAGACCGTGGTGAGGGAGCCGAAGAGGTACGAGCTGAGGTTGGCGTTGGAGCCGGTCGGCGAGAGGTTGATGAGCAGCACACCGCCGGCCATGCCGCCGTAGAACAGCAGGGCCAGGGCGAGGTCGCCGCGGGTCTTGCCGTACGCCCGGATCAGCTCCATGGCGACGGAGCCGGCGACGGCGACCAGGGTGGCCATCCAGACCGGGCTGGAGTTCAGCAGGAAGCCGAGGCCGACACCGGTCATGGCGACGTGGCCGATGCCGTCGCCCATGAGGGCCTGGCGGCGCTGGACCAGGTAGATGCCGACGGCCGGGGCCGTGATGCCGACCAGGACGGCGGCGAGCAGCGCCCGCTGCATGAAGGCGTCGTGGAGGAATTCCATGATCAGAGCAGCTTCCTCAGGTCAGCAGACCCGTACGGAGCGGCTCGCCGGCCGCGTGCGGATGGACGTGGTCGTGGCCGGGCAGGGCGTGCTGCCCGACGGCCTCGGGCGGCGGGCCGTCGTGGACGACACAGCCGTCGCGCAGCACGACGGCCCGGTCGATCAGCGGCTCCAGCGGGCCCAGCTCGTGCAGGACGAGGAGGACCGAGGTGCCGCCGCCGACCTGCTCGCGCAGGGTCGAGGCCAGCACCTCCTGGCTGGCGAGGTCCACGCCCGCCATGGGCTCGTCCATGATCAGGAGTTCGGGTTCGGAGGCGAGGGCGCGGGCGATCAGGACCCGCTGGTGCTGGCCGCCGGAGAGGGCGCTCACCGAGTCGCCCGCCCGGTCGGCCAGGCCGACGAGGTCGAGGGCGCGGGCGACGGCCGCCTTGTCCGCGCGGGAGAAGCGGCCGAAGCGGCGGCGGGCCAGCCGCCCGGAGGAGACGACCTCGCGGACGGTGGCGGGGACGCCGCCCGCGGCGGTGGTGCGCTGCGGCACGTAGCCGATCCGCGCCCAGTCGCGAAAACGCCTCCGCTCGGTGCCGAAGAGTTCGATGGTGCCGCCGGTCAGCGGGACCTGGCCGATGACCGAGCGGACGGCGGTGGACTTGCCGGAGCCGTTGGCGCCGAGCAGGGCCACGACCTCACCGCGGTGGACGGTGAGGTCGACGCCGCGGAGGACGGGCCGGCCGCCGAGGGCCGCCGTGGCCCCGCGGACGGAAATGACGGGTTCCAGGGCCATGGCTCGTGCCTCCGATACGTGCGTGGGTGTCACTTGGCGCCGAGGGCCTTCTTCAGCGCGGTGAGGTTGGACCGCATGACCTCGAAGTAGTCATCGCCCCGGGACCGGTCGGTGATTCCCTCCAGGGGGTCGAGGACGTCGGTCTTCAGGCCGGTGTCGCCCGCGAGGGTCTTGGCGGTCCTGTCGCTGGCGAGGGTCTCGAAGAAGACGGTGGTGACCTTCTCGTGGGCCGCGACCCGCTGGAGCTCCTTCATCCGGGCGGGGCTCGGCTCGGACTCGGGGTCGATGCCGGAGATGCCCTCCTGGTCGAGGCCGTAGCGCTCGGCGAGGTAGCCGAAGGCGGAGTGGGTGGTGATGAACGTCCGCGTGGTGGTGTTCTTCAGGCCGGTCTCGAACTCGGTGTCCAGGCCTTCGAGCTTCTTCACCAGGTCGGCGGTGTTCTTCCTGTAGTCGGCGGCGTGGGCCGGGTCGGCCTTCTCGAAGGCGGCCCCGACGCCCTTGGCGACCTCGGCGTACTTCACGGGGTCGAGCCAGATGTGCGGGTCGGCGCCGGCCTCGGAACCGTGGTCGTGGCCCTCGTGGCCCTCGTGGCCCTCCTCGGCGTGACCCGCTTCCGCGTGGCCCTCCTCGGCGTGGCCCTCTTCGGCGTGGGCCGCGTGCTCCTCGGGGGACTCGCCCTCGTGGGCGCCGTCGACGCCGGTGCCGTGCTCCTCGAGCTTGGTGAGGGTGGCGGCGTCGACCGTGTTCTCGACGCGGGCCTGGGCGATCGCCTTGTCGACGGCGGGCTGGATGCCCTTGAGGTAGAGGATGACGTCGGCGTCGCCGAGCGCGCCGACCTGGCGCGGCTTGAGCTCCAGGTCGTGGGGCTCGACGCCGGGCTTGGTGAGGGTCTCGACGGCCACGTGGTCGCCGCCTATCCGCTCCGCCAGGAACTGCACGGGGTAGAACGACGCCACGACGTCCAGCTTGCCGCCGCCGCTGCCGCTGTCACCGCCTGCCGCGTCCGAGGAACCGGCGCAGGCGGAGAGCGAGACGAGGCCGAGCGCGACGGCTCCGGCGAGGGCGGTGGGGGGTATCAGACGGCGTACGTTCATGACACTCATTTTCAACAAATATGGAAACGATTGTCAATTGTCGTATGTGTGGCCCCGGCCACGCGGCCCCGTGATCGTCTTGCGACCGAACCGATTTGATACGGGGGGTGCGGGCGCCGGTAACCTGAGGCATTCGCACTTCGTCGTCGTAATGAAGAGAGCACCGTGGCCGCCGACAAGATCGACACCATCGTCAGCCTGAGCAAGCGCCGTGGCTTCGTCTACCCGTGCAGCGAGATCTACGGCGGCCAGCGTGCCGCCTGGGACTACGGGCCGCTGGGTGTCGAACTCAAGGAGAACATCAAGCGCCAGTGGTGGCGTTACATGGTCACCGCCCGCGAGGACGTCGTCGGCATCGACTCGTCGGTCATCCTTGCCACCGAGGTCTGGGAGGCGTCCGGTCACGTCGCCACCTTCACCGACCCGCTGACCGAGTGCACCTCCTGCCACAAGCGCTACCGGGCCGACCACCTGGAGGAGGCGTACGAGGAGAAGCACGGTCGCCTCCCCGAGAACGGCCTGACCGACCTCAACTGCCCCAACTGCGGCAACAAGGGCACCTTCACGGAGCCCAAGCAGTTCTCCGGCCTGCTCTCCACGCACCTCGGCCCGACCCAGGACAGCGGCTCCGTCGCGTACCTGCGTCCCGAGACCGCGCAGGGCATCTTCACCAACTTCGGCCAGGTGCAGCAGACCTCGCGCAAGAAGCCGCCGTTCGGCATCGCGCAGATGGGCAAGTCCTTCCGGAACGAGATCACTCCGGGCAACTTCATCTTCCGCACCCGCGAGTTCGAGCAGATGGAGATGGAGTTCTTCGTCAAGCCGGGCGAGGACGAGCAGTGGCACGAGTACTGGATGGAGCAGCGCTGGAACTGGTACACCGGCCTGGGTCTCCGTGAGGAGAACATGCGCTGGTTCGAGCACCCGCAGGAGAAGCTCTCCCACTACTCCAAGCGCACCGCCGACATCGAGTACCGCTTCCAGTTCGGCGGCAGCGAGTGGGGCGAGCTCGAGGGCGTCGCCAACCGCACCGACTACGACCTGAGCGCCCACTCCAAGGCCTCCGGCACCGACCTGTCGTTCTTCGACCAGGAGGCCGGCGAGCGCTGGACCCCGTACGTCATCGAGCCCGCGGCCGGTGTCGGCCGCACCATGCTCGCCTTCCTGCTCGACGCGTACAACGAGGACGAGGCCCCCAACGCCAAGGGCGTCATGGAGAAGCGCACCGTGCTGCGCCTCGACCCGCGCCTGGCCCCGGTCAAGGTCGCGGTCCTGCCGCTCTCCCGCAACCCGCAGCTCTCGCCGAAGGCCAAGGGCCTGGCGGCGGACCTGCGCCAGAACTGGAACATCGACTTCGACGACGCGGGCGCCATCGGCCGCCGCTACCGCCGCCAGGACGAGATCGGCACGCCGTTCTGCGTCACCGTCGACTTCGACACCCTGGACGACAACGCGGTGACCGTGCGCGAGCGCGACACCATGAAGCAGGAGCGCGTCTCCCTCGACCAGATCCAGGGCTACCTGGGCAGCCGCCTGCTCGGCTGCTGAAGCGCCTGATCGCGTCGGCACAAGCCCCCGGTTCCGGAGCACGGAACCGGGGGCTTCCCCGTTCGGGCGTGGTCCGCGGGCGCCGGAAAAACCGGGTGCCTCCACCCGGCCCCGCGGGTAGCGTTCACGGCATGTTTGCTCACCTCCCGATCTACGAGTGAGAGCGGCGCGCAGGCCGATCCACCGACCACCGCACACCTCACCCAAGGGGAGCCCATGGCCAAGAGCAAGAACAACCTCCTCGGCGTCGGCGGACAGCGCAAGAAGCTGTCCCGCGCCGAACAGCTGGGAGCAGGACAGGGCCGCGCGGCCGACCGCCGCCGGGCCGAGGACCAGAAGCAGGAGCTGCTGAGGAAGATGCGCGAGCGCGCCCGGCAGGAGACGCCGGACGGGCAGGAGACGCCGGCCGAGCCGGCCGAGTAGCCACCGGCGCGGCCGGAGGAGAACGGACGGAGGGTCCGGGTCACCACGTGACCCGGGCCCTCCGGCGTCGTACGGCTCGGCCCACGTCCTGCCGGCCGTCGTCCTCAGCCCACCGTCCTCGGCAGGCGCAGGGCCGCCAGGGCCGTCAGCAGGGCCACCGCGAGCTGGACCAGGAGCACCACCGCGAGGGCCGTGCCCATGGAGCCCGTGTCCGCGAGCGACAGGAACAGGGTGCCGAGCGTGGCCACGCCCAGGGCGAGGGCGGCCTGCTGGGTCGTCACCATGACACCGCTGCCCACGCCCGCCCGCTCCGGCGGGACCTCCGCGAGCACCACCCGGAACAGCACCGGGAGCTGGAGCCCCTGCCCGACGCCCGCGACGGCCATCCCCGGCAGGAGGGCGGTCACCGAGAGATCCGGCCAGGACCGCCAGGCCGTCCAGGCCAGCAGACCGAGCCCGGCCGCCTGGACCAGGGCGCCCGCCGGGATCACCCGGCTTCCCCAGCGCGCCACCAGCCGCGGTCCCGCGAGCGAGGCCGCGAAGAAGGCGAGCGCCATCGGGGCCAGGGCCGCCCCGGCCGCCACCGCGCCGACCCCGGCGCCCTCCTGGAGGGCCACCGCGATCACCAGCATGAAACCGCCGAAGCCGCCCGACAGCGGGAGCACGAGCACCAGACCGCGCCGCAGCGGGATCAGGCGCAGCAGGCTCGGCGGGACCAGCGGGGTGCCGCCGCGGCGCTCCGAGCGCAGCTCCACCCGCCAGAACGCGACCGCCGCGCAGGGGAAGACGGCGAGCGCGAGCCAGGTCCACAGCGGCCACCCGGTGGCCCTGCCCTCCGTCAGCGGGGCGAGCAGCGCGGTCAGGGCCAGGGCGAGGAGCAGGGTGCCGGCCACGTCCACGGGAGCGGGCCGGTCCGAGCGGGTCTCGGGTACGGCGCGGGCGGCGAGCGGCAGGAGCAGCAGCACCACCGGCACGTTCACCAGGAACACCGCCCGCCAGCCGGTGCCCCACAGGTCGGCGGCGACCAGCAGGCCGCCGAGGATCTGGCCGGTGACGAAGGAGAGCCCGGTGGTCGCCCCGTACAGGCCGAGCGCCCTGGCCCGGCGCGCGCCCGACGTCGAGGAGTGAAGCGTCGCCAGTACCTGCGGCAGCAGCATCGCCGCCGCGGCACCCTGTGCCACCCGGGCGCCCACCAGCGTCCAGGGTCCCGGGGCGAGCCCGCAGGCGAGCGAGGTGAGGCCGAAGGCGACGAGCCCGGTGAGGAAGAGGCGCCGGCGGCCGAAGAGGTCCCCGAGCCGCCCGCCGAGGACCAGCAGCACGGCGTACGACAGGCCGTACCCGGCGACGACGAGTTCGAGGAGCGCCTCCCCCGCGCCCAGGTCCCGGCCGAGGGACGGCAGGGCGACGTTGACGATGAAGAAGTCGACCAGCGGCAGGGCGGCGCCGAGGAGGACGGTGCAGAGGCCGAGGGCGCCGAGCCCCGGCGAGGCGGGGCCGCCGCCGGGAGCGGCGGCCGTGCGGTCAGCGGTGGAGATCGTGGTCACGCTCCGACGATCGGCCTCCGCTCAGCCTGGTACCAGAGTCTTCTCATCCTGGTACAACGGCTACCTGGCACCGCGCGGACGGCCCGGGCAGGCTGGGGTCATGACCCTCACGGCGGGCCCCGCGCCCGAGCCCGCACGGCAGCCCGCGCCGGTACCGGCGACGCCGGGACACGGGCCCGTCCCCCCGGCGCCCGTACCCGCGTCGCCCGGGCCGGCGCCCGTACCCCCGTCGCCCGGCCCGGCACCCGTACCCCCGTCGCCCGGGCCCGCGGCACGGCGCCCCTCCGAGCCCGAGGTGCGGCGGTACGAGCTGGCCGCCTTCCTGCGCAGCCGGCGGGAGCGCATCAGCCCCGAGCAGGTCGGCCTGCCGCGCGGGCGCCGCCGCCGGACGCCCGGTCTGCGCCGCGAGGAGGTCGCGCAGCTCTCCGCCGTCGGCGTCACCTGGTACACCTGGCTCGAACAGGCCCGGGACATCCAGGTCTCGCCGCAGGTCCTGGGCGCCCTCGCCGGGGCCCTGCTGCTCGATCCGACCGAGCGCGCCCACCTCTTCGCCCTGGCCGGGCGGGCCGACCCGCACCCCGAGGCGCCCGACGCGGCCGTCACGCCCGCCCTGCGCGCGATCCTCGACCAGCTGGAGCCCGTACCGGCCGCCGTGCAGAACGCCCGCTTCGACTTCCTCGCCCACAACCGCACCTTCGGGCACCTCTTCCGCGACCTGGACGCCCTGCCCCGCGAGGACCGCAACTCCCTCTGGCTCGCCTTCACCGACGAGGCGTTCCGCTCGGCCGTGACCGACCTGTCGGAGCTGCTGCCGCTCCTCACCGGCAAGCTGCGGGCCGCGCGGGCCGAGCACCTGGCCGATCCGGCGTGGAAACGGCTGGTCCAGCGCCTGGAGGAGGCGTCGCCGGAGTTCCGGGAGATCTGGGCCCGCCACGACGTGGTCGCCCCCGGCGGCCGGACCAAGCTGATCCGCAACGCCCACGTGGGCCTGCTCCGCTTCGAGCACACCAACCTGTGGCTCGGTCCGGGCGGCG
>NZ_JAPSIW010000335.1 GCF_031178505.1 Streptomyces sp.
GTGCAACAGGCCGGCATGTGTGATGCCCGCCCGTTCCGCGATGTCTCGCAGCGAAGCTCCCGCGTAACCGCGGTCGGCGAAGCTGTCGCGCGCCGCCCGCAGAATGTCCGCCTGCCGTGCCGCCGTCTTCGCATACGGGCCACGCGACTTCGACTGCCCCACGGTGAACGTCTCCCTTCTCGGGCACCGCGATGGCACCCCTCCCGACGCGGCCGCACCGACGCCTCACTCAAGGCGCCGACGCCTGCCCCCTCAGCCCAGTGGCCCCAATGTTTACCACGTGGTCGCATTCCGTACCGATAGCTCCGCACCACCCCGGAACCCGCAACCGCGACCGCGGCGCCCGCCCACCGAATGTAACGCCTCTATTACGAAGACTGAGCACCATCTTCCGCAGACCCTCGACCTGGGTCAGAGTTCCGACCGAAAACCAACCTAGTGGTAAGTGTTCACGAAGTTCTCGCACCGCGCCGTCCCACCCCGTCCCGTGCACCGGCGAAGCCGTGGGCTTTGCGGCCCCACACCGGCACGACCCCAACGTCCTCACGGACCTCCCGCAGTCGAAGGAGATTGCCCATGCGCATCCGCTTCCCGCTTGCACGGCCATTGTCCCGGGTCGCACCCGTGGCCGTCGCCGGCGCGGTCCTGCTCTCGACGACGGCGTGCGACAGCCAGTCGGGCGACGCCTCGTCGGGCTCCGGCCGGACCCTTTCCCTGGCCATCATCGGCACTCCGAACTCCTTCGACCCCGCCCAGCTCGTCGAGGGCCAGCAGACGTACGTCTGGAACTCGGTCTACGACACGCTGCTCATCCAGGACAACGAGGGCCGGCTGGTACCCGGCGCGGCGGAGAGCTGGGAGTACACGGACGACGCGCGCACGCTGACGCTGCGGATCCGCAAGGGAATGAAGTTCAGTTCGGGCACACCGGTGACCTCGGCCGCGGTGAAGGCCACCCTGGACCGGATCAGGGCGACGCCCGGCGCGAGTCAGATAGGTCTGGCCGCCGTGGCGTCCGTGGAGACCAACGGTGACCACGAGGTCGTCATCAAGCTCAGGCATCCGGACGGCTCCCTGCTGTCCGCACTCTCGGGCGCCCCCGGAGTCATCGGCGACCCCAAGACGATGACGTCGAAGGGCTCCGCGCTCAACCCGGTCGGTTCCGGCCCGTACACCCTCGACAAGGGCGCGACGGTGAACGGCTCGGTCTACGTGCTGAAGCGGCGCGACGACTACTGGAACAAGAAGGCCTACCCGTTCCCCACCGTCAAGGTGCGGGTCATCGCGGACCGCACCGCGGCCCTCAACGCGCTCAAGGCCGGCGAGGTCAACGCCGGCAGCGTCGAGGCGACGCACCTGGGCGCCCTCAAGTCCTCTGGTTTCGAGGTCACGAATGTGGAGGCCACGGCCGCGGGTGTCCTGATGCTGGCCGACCGGGACGGCTCCAAGCTAAAGCCGTTGGGTGACGTGCGCGTGCGCAAAGCGATCAACATGGCCTTCGACCGGGAGAAGATCGTCAAGCAGATCCTCCAGGGCAGCGGCAAGCCCACCGTGCAGGTGTACAACCCCAAGGGCGACGCCTACGACCCGGCTCTCGAGAAGACGTACGCCTACGACCCGGCCGAGGCCAAGCGGCTGCTGGCCGAGGCGGGTTACGCGAACGGGTTCACCGTCCCGATGCCGAGCCTGGTGTACACCAAGCCCTTCGAGCCGACCATCACCCAGTCGCTGAAGGACATAGGCATCACCGTGCAGTGGGAGACGGTGCCCGCCCAGCAGACCAACTCCGCGTTCATCTCCAAGAAGTACCCGATGTTCTTCACGATGGACGGCCTCAACACCGCCCCCATCGAGACGCGGAACAACTTCAGCCCCACCGGCACGCGCAACGTGTTCGGCACCACCGACAAGCGGTTCGACGCGCTCTGGGACCAGGCCAACACCGAAGTGGATCCGGCCGCCGCGGCCAAGATCTACCAGAAGATCAACGCCTTCACCGTCGAGAACGCGTGGAACGCTCCCGTCTTCTACGCCGGTACCCACTGGGTGACCAAGAAGGGCATTCGCTACCTCGGCGACGGCTCCTCCACGTTCAGCACCGTGCGCCAGTTCGGCATCACGGGCCAGTGACCGGAGGAACCGAACGATGATCACCTATGTGTTGCGACGCCTGGGCACCGGCCTGGTCCTCGCCGTACTCGTCACCCTGATCACCTTCCTGCTGCTGGGCACCTCCTTCGACGACGTTGCCGGCACCCTCCTCGGCAGCGGGGCGACACCGGAGAGCATCCAGGCGCAGAAGGCCCACATGGGCCTCGACCGGCCCGTTCTCACCCAGTACGCGGACTGGCTGTCCCACGCGGTCCGCGGCGACCTCGGTGCCTCCTACTTCACCGCCGAACCCGTCCGTTCCGCCATCACCGCCCGGCTCGGTGTCACCCTGTCCGTCGTCCTGGCCGCCCTGCTCTTCACCGCGGTGATCAGCGTGGCCCTCGGCGTCCTGGCCGCCTCCCGCGGCGGTGCCGTGGACCGGGTGGCCCAGGGCGCCTCGCTCATCGGCTTCCTCGTGCCGAACCTCCTCATCGCGATCGCCCTCGTCTATCTCCTGGCGATCAAGCTGAAGTGGCTGCCGGCCACCGGCTACACACCGTTCGCCGAGGACCCCGGCAGCTGGGCGACGTCCATCGCCATCCCGGTGGCGGCGCTCATGGTGCCGGGCATCGCCAACCTCTCGGCACAGATCCGCGGCGCCATGATCGGCGAACTGCGCAAGGACTACGTACGCACCCTCCGCACACGCGGCGTCCCGACGAGGTCGATCGTGCTCCGGCACGCCCTGCGCAACGCCGCCGGGCCCGCACTGACCGTGCTGTCCCTCGAATTCGTACAGATGCTCGGCGGCGCGCTGATCATCGAGAAGGTCTTCGCCCTCCCCGGCTTCGGCAGCTACGCCTTCGACGCGTCGTTGCAGGGCGACGTCCCGATCATCATGGGCATCACCCTTTTCGGCGTGCTGCTCGTGGTCTGCGTCAACCTCGCCGTCGACCTCGTGAACGGCTGGCTCAACCCGAAGGCGAGAATCCATTGAGCAGCTCGGTCAAGGCACCTGAACCGAACACCCTTGAGACACCGGCCGACACCGGCCGGAAGTCGGCCCTGCACACTCTCATGCGCGACCCGCAGGCCGTCATCAGCGCGGGCATCCTGATCGTCATCGTGCTGCTGGGTCTGCTCGCCCCGCTGCTCACCGAGCACGGCCCCAACCACTCCTCGCTGGACGCGGTCAACGCCGCTCCGGGCACGGAGGGCTACCTCCTGGGCGGGGACAAGAGCGGGCGCGACATCTTCGCCCGGCTGCTCAACTCGGTCAACACGAGCGTCGTCTCGGCCCTGATCGGAGCGAGCATCGCCCTCGCCATCGGCGTCACCTTTGGTCTGGTCGGCGGCTATTTCGGCCGGCGTGTCCGCGGTCTCACCGAGTGGGTGTTCAGCCTCATCATGACGTTCCCCGGGCTGCTGCTGCTCATCGTGCTGCTCCCGGTGACCGATGGCGACTACCGCGCCACGATGATGATCTTCGGGGTGCTGCTCTCTCCAGGCATCTACCGCCTGGTGCGCAACCTGGTCGTCGGTGTCAGCAAGGAACTCTACGTCGACGCCGCCCGGGTCTCCGGGCTTCCCGACCGGCGCATCCTCAGCCGGCACGTCCTGTCTGTCGTCCGCGGGCCGATCGTGATCGCGGCGGCGTTCCTCTCCGGGTCCTCCATCGCCGTGCAGTCCGGACTGGCGTTCCTGGGCATCGGGTCCAACGAGGTGGCCAGCTTCGGCGCGATGATCGCCGACGGTTTCACCAATCTCTACGAGGAGCCCCTGCAGTTCGTCTGGCCCAGCCTGTTCCTCGGCGTGATGACCGCGTCCCTGGTGCTGCTCGGCAACGCGCTGCGGGACGCGCTGGAGGGGGGTCGGCCGAAGGCGTCCGACGTCGTCGGGGCCCGGTCCCGGCCCGCCCCCGCGGCCGGCGCGGCGAACACCGCGGCCACGAGTACCGCCTCCGGACTGCTCGTCGTGGAGGACCTCACCATCGCCTATCCCGCCCCTTCGGGGGAGTTGACGGAGGTCGTCAGCGGGGTCAACCTCAGCCTGGAAGCCGGGGAGACGCTGGGACTCGTCGGCGAGTCGGGCTCCGGCAAGACCCAGACCGCGTTCGCCACGCTCGGGGTGCTGCCCCCGGAGGCGACGATCACCCGGGGCTCCATCCGCCTCGACGGACGCGAACTCCTGGGACTCGCGGAAACCGAACTGCGCAAGGTCCGGGGCACATCGATCGCCTACGTCCCTCAGGAGCCCATGTCCAACCTGGATCCGTCCTTCACGGTGGGATCGCAGCTCGTCGAGGGCGTCCGGGCAGCCACCACCCTGTCGCGGAGCGAGGCGCGTGAGCGGGTCCTCGCCCTCCTGCAACGTGTGGGCATACCGGATCCCCGGCGGACCTTCGACTCCTACCCGCACCAGATATCGGGAGGCATGGCCCAACGTGTGCTCATCGCGGGCGCCGTCGCGAGCCGGCCGCTGTTGCTCATCGCCGACGAGCCGACCACCGCTCTCGACGTGACCGTGCAGGCGGAGATCCTCGACCTGCTGCGGGACCTGCAGAAAGACCTCAACATGGCCGTACTCCTGGTCACCCACAACTTCGGCGTCGTCGCCGACAGCTGTGACCGCGTCGCGGTCATGCGCCAGGGCGAGATCGTGGAGACAGGATCCACCGAGGAACTCTTCAGCCGACCCTCGCATTCCTACACGCGGATGCTGCTCGACTCCATCCTCGACGACGGTGCCGTGCGCACCGACGGGCCGGCCGACGCCGTGGCCTCCGACAGCAGCAGCGCCGTTCCCGACACGGAGGCGTCATGACCACCCCCCTCCTCGACGTGACCGATCTGCGCGTCTCCTACCCCGGGCGGGGCCTGCGAGCTCGTCCGCACGAAGTTCTGCACGGAGTGTCCCTGCACGTGCGCGAGGGCGAGACCCTGGGGCTCGTGGGGGAGTCGGGGTCGGGCAAAACGACCATCGGCCGCGCCGTCCTCGGGCTGGCCAAGCCCAGCGGCGGGCGCGTCCTCTTCCAGGACCAGGACATCACCCACGTCCCGCCGAAGGCCCGCCGCAGCCTGGCCCGCGACATCCAGGTGGTCTTTCAGGACCCCTACACGTCCCTCAACCCGTCCCTCACCATCGGTGACATCCTCAGTGAACCACTGGTGGTACGGGGGGCGTCCGGCAGCGACGCCCGGACCCGCGTACGGGAGCTGCTGGACCACGTGGGCCTGCCCGCGAACGCCTCCGCGCGGCTGCCCCGGGAGTTCAGCGGCGGTCAGCGGCAGCGGGTGGCGATCGCCCGCGCCCTGGCGCCGAAGCCCCGGCTCATCGTGTGCGACGAACCCGTCTCCGCTCTCGACCTGTCCACCCAGACCCGGGTCCTGGACCTGTTCATCGACATCCAGCGCCGCACCGGCGTCTCCTACCTGTTCGTCTCGCACGACCTGTCGGTCATCCGGCACATCAGCCACCGGGTCACCGTGCTGTACCGAGGTGACGTGGTGGAGACCGGACCGGCGGACCGCATCACTTCCGCCCCCGAACACGCCTACACACAGGCCCTCCTGCTGGCCGCACCGGTCGCGGACCCGATTCGGCAGCGTGAACGCCGTTCGGAGCGCCTCCGCCTGGCCTCCCTCGAACCCTGCGAAACGAAAGCGAACTGACCATGGCCTCCACTTCTCCGGGCTTCCTCTGGGGCGCGTCCACCGCGCCGCACCAGATCGAGGGGAACAACACCAACAGCGACTGGTGGGTGCGGGAGCACCGCGCGTCCGGCATGGAGCGCAGCGGTGACGCCTGCGACAGCTACCACCGTTACGCCGAGGACATGCGACTCCTCGCCGACGCCGGCCTCAACTCCTACCGGTTCGGCATCGAGTGGGCCCGTGTCGAGCCTGCCGAAGGGCACATCTCCCGGGCCGAACTCGCCCACTACCGCCGCATGATCGACACTGCCCTGGACCTGGGGCTGAAGCCCGTCGTCACCCTCCACCACTTCACTCACCCGCGCTGGTTCGCCGAAGCCGGCGGCTGGACGCACGAAAAGGCGATCGACCGCTTCACCTCCTACGTCCGGTCGGCGGCGACGATCCTGGACGATGTCGAGTGGGTGTGCACCATCAACGAGCCCAACATGCTCGCCCTCATGGTGATGATGAGCCAGGCCGCGCGGAGCGGCGGAGCGAAGAAGTGGCTCAGCCCCACCGTCGAGGGCGCCGCACGGCCGGTACTGCCGGACCCCGACCCTCACATCGGGCTCCGCCTGGCCGAGGCACACCACGCCGCCCGTGAGGTGCTCAGGCAGCACACCGGCGCGAAGGTCGGCTGGACGGTGGCCTGCCAGGCGCTGACCGCCACACCCGGCAACGAGGCCAAGCTCCGGGAGGTGCGGTACGGCCGGGAGGACCTCTACCTGGAAGCGGCTCGCGGCGACGACTTCATCGGCGTGCAGTCGTACTCCAGCCAGGAGGTCGACGAGAACGGTGTGGTGCCGCATCCGCAGGGCCCCGACACGACGCTCACCGGCAACGCGTACCGTCCCGACGCGATCGGCATCGCCGTGCGGCACGCGTGGAAGGTCACCGACAACACTCCCGTCCTCGTCACCGAGAACGGCATCGCCACCGCGGACGACGAACGCCGGATCGCCTATACCTCCGAGGCCCTGCGCCACCTCTTCGAGGCCGTCGACGAGGGCATCGACGTACGTGGGTACCTGCACTGGAGCGCCCTGGACAACTTCGAGTGGGGCCACTGGGGGCCGACGTTCGGTCTGATCGCCGTGGACCGGGAGACGTTCGAGCGTCGGCCGAAGCCGAGCCTCAAGTGGCTGGGCGAGGTCGCCCGGCGGGGGCGGCCCTGACCGACATGGCGACGTCACGCGAAGCCTCCTCGCCCCAGGAGAGCGCCGGCCGGCCGACCGGGGAAGGGGGCGACGGCACCCTGTCCGTCTCTCCCGCCCCGGCCGGGGCCACCGGCACCGGCCTCGCTTCTCTGCCCGGCGGGCGCGTCGCCCTCCTGGTGGCGGCCACCTTCGGCGTGGCGATGGCGCTCATGGTGCCGAT
>NZ_JAPSIW010000336.1 GCF_031178505.1 Streptomyces sp.
CCCCGGACGGGGGCAAGGCTGGAGCCAGCGGGGCCGCCCGGCCCCGGGTCCCCGCCTCCGGTCCCCACGGGCGGGTCCTCCCGGCTGCCCGAAGGAAAGCGAACGCCATGTCCCACCTGTGCCGCCCCGCCCCCGCTCCCCGGGAGGCGGCCGCGTGACCACCACCGCCCCCGGCACCGCCGACACCCCCCAGGTCCACTTCTGGGCCGTTCCCGATCTCACCGGGCTCGAGTTCGACCCCTTCCTCGCCCGCCTGCTGCACGAGGACCCGGTCACCCGCGTCCGGCTGCCCAACGGCGAGGGCCACGCCTGGCTCGTCACCCGCTACGAGGACGTCAAGTTCGTCTCGGTCGACCCGCGCTTCAGCCGCCAGGCCGTCTGGGGCCGGTCCATCACCCGGCTCGCGCCCCACTTCATCCCCATGGAGGGCGCCGTCGGCTTCGCCGACCCGCCCGACCACACCCGCATGCGCCGCGTCGTCGCCCGCGCCTTCAGCGCCCGCGCCCTGCGCTCGCTGCGCGACCACGCCCAGACCGTCATGGACCGGCTCCTCGACCAGGTGGAGGAGCACGGCGCCCCCGCCGACCTCATGGAGCTGGTCAACCGGCCCTTCCCGCTCGCCATGGTCAGCGAACTCATGGGCGTCCCCGAGGGCGACCGGCCGCTGATGGCCCGCTGGTCCGACACCATCATCTCCGCCGGCGCGGGCCGGGAGGCCAGCGAACGGGCCAAGGCCGACATGGGCCGCTACTTCACCGAACTCATCGGCCGCAGCCACGGAACCGGCCGCGAGACGCTCGCCGCCGTCCTCGCCGACGCCGTCGACGACGAGACGCTCACCGAACACGAGGCCGTCGGCCTCGCCGTCCTCATCCAGATCGGCGGCGCCCACGCCGTCCGCAACAACAGCGCCAACATGGTCTTCGCGCTGCTCACCCACCCCGACCACCTCGCCCGGCTGCGCGCCGAACCCGAACTGCTGCCCCAGGCGGTCGACGAACTCCTGCGCTACATCCCGCACCGCAACGCCGTCGGCCTCTCCCGGATCGCCATGGAGGACGTCGAGGTCGGCGGGGTCACCATCCCCGCCGGGGACCCCGTCTACGTCTCCTACCTGACCGCCAACCGCGACCCGGACGTCTTCCCCGAGCCCGACCGGCTCGACTTCGACCGCGCCTACAACCCGCACGTCGCCTTCGGCCACGGGCCCCACTACTGCCCCGGCTCCGCCCTGGCCCGCATCGAGTCCGAGATCCTCCTCGACTCCCTGTGGACCCGCTTCCCCGACCTGCGGCTCGCCGTCCCCGAGGAGGAGCTCCGCTGGCAGCGCGGCGCCCTCATCCGGGGCCCCGAGACCCTGCCCGTCACCTGGTGAGAGGAACCGGAACCCCGTGACAGCCACGGCCATCGGACCGGCCGGCGGACTCGTCGTCCCGCCCGGCCACGGCAGGACCCTGACCACCGCCGCCCAGCACGTCACCTTCAAGGTGACCGGCGAACACAGCCGTACCGCCTCCACGTTCGAGGTCGTCGTCCCGCCCGGCTTCGACGTCGGCGCGCACGCCCACGGCCACAGCGAGGAACTCTTCTACGTGCTGGAGGGCGAGCTCGACGTCCTCGCCTTCGAACCGCTCGTCCGTACCCCCGACAGCTGGCGCGAGTGGGAGTCCGCCTCCGGACAGCGCGCCGTCCGCGCCACCCCCGGCACCCTGCTCCTCGTCCCGCCCGGCTGCCCGCACGCCTTCGCCAACCCCACCGGCGAACCGGTCCGCATGCTGTTCCAGGCCTCGCCCCCGCCCGACCACGAGCGGTACTTCGAGGAGCTCATGGACATCCTCGGCTCCGGCGGCGAGGTCGACCACGAGGCCATCGAACGGCTCCGCGTCCGCTACGACATCGAACAGATCACCCCCCTCCGGCACGACGCCGGAGGCAGGCGGGAGACCACCCCCACCCCATGACCGCACCCGAGAACCACGGCCCCGTCGTCCACGACGGGGCCGTGGTACCCCTGACCGCCACGGGGCCCGACCCGCTGCCCCGCCGGCTGCGCCGCGAGGAGCCCGTCGCCCGGGTCCGCCTCCCGTACGGGGAGGGCCACGCCTGGCTCGTCACCCGCTACGAGGACGTCCGGCAGATCACCGCCGCCCCGCGCACGAGCCGCGCGCTCACCGCCGGCCGGCCGCTCCCCAGCTCCACCCCCCTCACACCCTCGCCCCGGCCGGCGGCGTCGGCCGTGCCGACCCGCCCGACCGCACCCGGCTGCGCAACCTGATCGCCCCCACCTTCACCCGCCGCCACATGCGGGCGCTCCGCGCGCACACCGAGGAACGGGCCGGGGACCTCGCCGCAACCTTCATCGGCCCCCTGCCCGCCGCCGCCGCCGAACTCCCCGGCGTGCCCGCCGCCGACCTCGACCGGGTCCACGCCTGGCGCGAGGCGGTCCTGCGGCACGGCACCACCGAGGCGGAGGCGGAGCCCGTCAAGGGCGAGATCGCCGCCTTCCTCACCCGCTTCCCCGCGCTCACCCTCGCCGTCGCGCCCGAACGCCTCGCGTGGCGGCGCGGGACCGTCAATCCCGGTCCGGTCGCCCTGCCCGTGACGTGGTGAGCGCCCCGAGGTGCGCGCCGAGGGGTAAACGCGTTGCGGCCACCGCCCCCGGGTGCTGAGGTGGCCGGATGGAACCCCAGCGCCTGCGTGACCTGTACGACCGCCAACTGCGTCTCGGGGCGCGCTCCGACGGACCCGGGTGCCGCGTCGAGCGGGCAGGCCCCGTCGTCCGCGCCACCGGCCCGGCCCACGCCTGGAACGGCGTCCTCTGGTCGGGGCTCGCCCCGGACGCCCCGGACGCCGAGGTCGACGCCGTGATCGCCGCGCAGATCGGCCACTACCGCGCCACCGGGACGCCCTTCGAGTGGAAGCTGTACGGGCACGACACCCCCGCCCGGCTCGGTGAACGCCTCCTCGCGGCCGGGTTCACCGCCGAGGACCCCGAGACCCTGATGGCCGCTCAGGCCGCCGCCCTGCCGGGGGACGTACCGCTGCCCGAGGGCGTCACCCTGCGCGCCGTCACCGACGCGGCCGGTGTGCGCCAGGTCGTGGAGGTGCACGAACGCGCCTTCGGGACCGACAGCTCCGCCCTCGGCCGGCAACTGCTCGACCGGCTCGCCGCCGACCCGGAGACCGTCACCGCCGTCGTCGCCCTCGCCGGCGGGGAGCCGGTCAGCGCCGCCCGCATGGAGCTGTACCCCGGCACCGACTTCGCGGGCCTGTGGGGCGGTGGCACGGTCGAGGGCTGGCGCGGGCGGGGCCTCTACCGCGCGCTCGTCGCCCACCGGGCGCGCGTCGCGGCCGAGCGAGGCCACCGCTACGTCCAGGTCGACGCGGCCGACACCAGCCGCCCGATCCTCGCCCGCCTGGGCTTTCTGACACTCACCACCACGACCCCGTACACGTACGACCCGCGCTGAACGCCCTTTCGGCAGGGGGACGTTCAGCCCCCGCAGCGTTTGACGCCGTACGAAGAGGGTGTACGGCCGGCGGCGCGGCGACCGCACGCCGCCGTCGACGTACGGCTCGCGGTGACCGTGTCCCGGGGCGGTCGCGCGACGGTCTCCCGCCCCGACCCTCCCGGGTACCGGGGACGCGGGGTACGCCGACGCCCCGGCAGACGGCCGGACCTCAGGAAGCCCAGTGGGCGGGGCGCTCGAAGCCCTCCGGGAGGCGGGTCGCGGCGTCCCCGCGCGCCGCGTTCAGCTGCGGCTGCGTCAGGAACAGGGCTCCCGTCAGATCCGCCCCCGCCAGCTGCGCGTCCCGCAGGTCCGCGCCGATCAGGTCGGCGTGCGACAGGTCGGCGCCCGTCAGGTCGGCCGCGATGAGCAGTGCCCCGCGCAGGTCCGCGCCCCGCAGCCGCGCCCCCCGGAGCCGCTTGCCGATCAGATCCGCCCCGCGCCGACTCCTCGGTGGCCGGCCACCGGCCTCGGCTCGCACCAGCTCGCTCGTCCGCAGCAGCAGCGGGTTCACCTCGCCGCGTACGGACGCCACGTCCAGCTTCTCCAGGGCGTCGGCGTCCCGTGCGGTCAGCTCCTCCACCCGGGCCAGCGCCGCGCCCAGCTCGCCGTGCAGGGGACGCGCGGCCCGCCGCCCGAGGGCCTCGGTGAGGTAGCGCAGCAGCTCGTGCAGCTGGCGCACCACCGGAAACACCTCGTACATCTGCCGCGCCGTCTCCGGAGCCGCCCGCCAGGAGACCCCGCCGAAGGTGACCTGGGAGACGTGCTGGCCGGCGCCGAAGCAGTCGTACACCGTGCACCCCTGGAATCCGCTGGGGCGCAGTTTCGTGTGGATGCCGCAGCGGAAGTCGTCCCGCAGGTTCCGGCAGGGGTCCCCGGAGGGCTTGTCGACGGCGAAGTCGGCCGACCGGGCGAAGGGCAGGGCCACGCAGCACAGGCCGAAGCAGCTGGCGCAGTCGCCGCGCAGCGCGGTCTCCCGGGTCTCGGGCACGGTGAAACGGTCCTTCGCATGGGGGGCGGATCGACCCACCGTATCGCGCCCCGCCCGGAACTTCCTTGCCGAGATCACCACGACCGGGGGAGGCTCGTGCCCATGCCGACGTTCACGACCCACGACGGAACCGAACTCGCCTACCGGCTGGCGGGCGTGGGCGACCCCCTCGTCTGCCTCGCGGGCGGCCCCCTCCGCGACGCTTCGTACCTCGGCGACCTCGGGGGCCTCACCGCCCACCGGACCCTCGTCCTCCTCGACGCCCGGGGCACCGGCGCGAGCGCGGAACCCGCCGACCCCGCCACCTACCGCTGCGACCGGCAGGTCCTCGACGTCGAGGCGCTCCGGGCCCACCTCGGGCTCGACCGGATCGACCTCCTCGGCCACTCCGCCGGCGGCAACCTCGCCCTCCTGTACGCCGCCGCGCACCCCGGGCGCGTCCGCTCGCTCGTCCTCGTCACCTCACTGGCCCGCGCCCTCGGCCAGGAGGTCACGGACGAGGAGCGGGACACGGCCCTCGAGACCTTCGCCGACCGGCCCTGGTATCCGACGGCGCGGGCAGCCCTGGACGCCCTCGGCCCCGGCACACCCCCGGAGAACGTCCGGGAAGCCGTCGCCCCCTTCGCGTACGGCCGCTGGGACGAGGCCGCCCGTGCCCACGCCGCGACCGACCGCCACCAGGCCCGTCCCGGGGCCGCCGCCCGCTACCACGCCGACGGCGCCTGCACCCCGGAGGCGACCCGCCGCGCGCTCGCCACCCTCACCGCCCCCGTCCTCGTCCTCGCGGGGGAGTACGACACCGGTCCCACCCCCGCCCGGGCGGCCGAGACCGCCGCCCTCCTCCCGCACGGCGAGCTCCTCGTCCAGGCGGGCGCGGCCCACTACCCCTGGATCGACGACGCCGGCGCCTTCGTCCGCGCGGTCGCCGCCTTCCTCGACCCCGCCGTCCGCACGGTCACCGTCGACGGCGTCCGCCTCGCCCACCGCGTCCAGGGGCCCGAGGACGCCCCGCCCGTCGTCCTCGTCCACGGCCGTGGCGAGAACAGCACCACCTGGGACAAGATCGCCGCCTCCCTCGCGGCCGACCACCGCGTGTACGCCCCCGACCTGCGCGGCCACGGCCTCAGCGACCATCCCGGGCACTACGGTTTCGACGTCTTCCGCGACGAGCTCGGCGGCTTCCTGAAGGCACTCGGCCTGACCGGCGCCACGGTCGTCGCCCACTCGATGGGCGGCGGCGCCGCCCTCCTCCTCGCCCGGAGCGAGCCCGCCCTCGTCGGACGGCTCGTGCTGGAGGAACCGCCGGGGTTCGTCCCGCTCGACCCGCCGCGCGGCCCCGCCGAACGCCCCACCGGGCCGCTGCCTTTCGACTGGGCCGTCGTCCCCGCCACCGACGCCCAGCTGAACGACCCCGACCCGGCCTGGCGCACGGGTCACTCGGCGCTCACCGTGCCGACGCTGGTCCTCGCCGGCGGAGAACGCAGCCACCTCCCGCAGGACCAGCTCCGCAGGCTCGCCGAACAGATCCCGGGAGCGCGCCTGTGGACCGGCGACGCGGGGCACCTGATCCACACGGAGGACCCGGCCGGTTTCCTCGCCGCCCTCCGGGAGTTCGGCCTCGGCCCGGCGGCCCCGGATGCGACCGATGGGGAGGGGCCCTGACGGCGCCGCCACGGGCGACCGCGGACGTGACCTGACGGACCGGCGCGGCCACCGCCCGCTTTCCGCCGGGCGGAACCGGCTTCGGCCGCCCCCGCTCCCCGGCGCCCTCCCGGCGTCCGCGATCATCATCGGATGACCTTCACCAGCGGCCCCGGCCGACGCACGCTCCTGACCTCCGTGGCCGCCGCCGCGGCCGGCCTGCCCCTCATCGGCGACCTCGCCGGGAACGCCCCCGCCGCCGCGGCGGCCACCACCACCGAACCCGCCTCCAACGCGGTGCTCTACAGCAAGGCCGAGTACCAGGAGGGCGTCCACTGGATGCGCCGGTTCCGCACCCACCCGCGGCCCGAACTCGCCGACAATCTGCGCCACTCCACCGCCCCCGTCCGCAGCACGGCCGTCCTCGCCCCGCACGGCGGCGGCATCGAGGCCGGCACCAGCGAACTCTGCCTGGCCATCGCCGGCTACGCCCTCCTCGCCGAGGACGAGGCCGGCGCCGTGCCCCCCGAGCAGACCACGGTGCCCGGCGTGCCGCAGCGCGACTACTGGATGTTCGAGGGCCTGGCCTCGTCGAGCGAACTGCACGTCACCTCGACCAACTGTGACGACCCGGCCGCCCTCGCCGTCTGCACCCGCAACCTGTACGCCGTCTCCCTCCACGGCTTCGCGCCCAAGCCCGACAGCCCCGAATCGGCCGTCTCGGACAAGCAGATCGTCATCGGCGGCCGCGACCAGCGGCTCATGCGGAACCTGGAGGCCTCCTTCGCCGCCCACGGCCTCACCGCGCAACAGGCCGACCCTGCCCGGAAGGTGGTGGTGACCGTCGCGGGCCCCAACAGTGCCCTCAACGGCGACGACCCGGCCAACATCGTCAACCGGACCGCCACCGGCGCGGGCGCCCAGCTCGAGATCTCCACCGCCCTGCGCCGGGCCATGTTCGGCGACTTCAGCGGGGCCCCGGCCCGCCGCCGTACGGCCGGCTCGGGCACCGAACCCGCCCA
>NZ_JAPSIW010000337.1 GCF_031178505.1 Streptomyces sp.
CCAGCACCGACTTCGCCTCGAAGCCCGGCTCGTGCGTGCTCGCCTCGACGACCGGCACGGCCCCGCCGTGCACCTTGGCCACCACGCCCTGCCGGGCCAGGACGTCCAGGTCCCGGCGGATCGTCATGTCCGAGACGCTCAGCCGGCGGGTCAGCTCGTTGACCCGTACGCCGCCTCGCCGCCGTACCTCTTCGAGGATCAGGGCGCGCCGCTGCTCCGCGAGGAGGTTCTGGTTGTCAGTCACCGCCGGGGCCGGTCCTTCCGCAGGAGACAAGGGGATGGGCGTCGGATTCGGTGAGAGGCGTGCGCGCGGGCACGGCACTCCGCGATCCTGTTCCCGACGTCGCATCCTCCCATCCACGAGAGGAAGTCCTTCAGTGTCCCCTGCCACACCCGCCCCGGACAGCGGGGGCGCGGCGCTCGAACTCCTCGTGCACGGAGTCGGCGGAGCCACCCCTCAGGACATGCTCGACGACCCCAGGACCGTACGGGTGACCGGCGACCGGACCGCCGCCGTGTACCGGCGCGCCGAGGACCGGCACGCGGAGCTGAGCCCCGAGCGGTTCGCGGCCGGGCCCGTACCGGAGGCGTACTGCTGGTCCAACCTCACCTCCGGCGACGGCGCCCGGGCGTTATGGCTGCTGCTCCTGCCCTTCATGGTCGTCAACCTCGCGCACTGGATGCGCCCGCCCGCCCGGGGCCGGCGGCCCGGCCTCGTCCGGCTCTACGGGGTCCTCGTCCGGCTCGTCGCCCTGACCCTCACCGTCCTGCTCACCGCCGCGGCCTGCGAGGTCGCGCTCGATCTGACGGCCTGGCAGTGCGCCGGCGCCGCCACCTGCGCCGACGCCCACTCCTGGCTGGGTTTCCTCTCCGTGGAGCGCGGCGGCTGGTGGTCGCAGCCGGGCCGCCGGCTCGCCGCGGCCGCCCTGCTGCCCACCGCCCTCGTGGGCCTGCTCTGGTACCTCTCCCACCGCACGTGGAGCGCCTACGAGGCCCAGCGCCCGCCCACCGGCCACGACGAGCCGGCCCCGGAACCGGCACCCGCCGCCGGCCCCGGCCCCGGCTCCACCTCCGCGCCCACGCCCGGTCCCGACGGGGGCCAGGCCGCCCGTCAGGAGCCGCGGCCCCCGCTCGGACGCCCCGGGTTCTGGTACGGGCGGCGCATCGTCGCCCGGCTCCGCGCCGCGCACACCGCCGCGGGCTTCCTCACGGTCACCGCCGCCCTCCTCGCGGCGCCCGGCCGGCAGGACACGGGCGGGCGAGCGGCCCTCGGCACGGCCCTCCAGGTGGCCCTCGCCCTCCTGACGGTGATCGTCGTGCGGGTCGTCTGCCGCCGGGGTCGCACCGAACACCGCCTGGACCTGCGCGTGGAGCGAGCCCTCGTCACCTGGCTCCCCGGCGCCTCGCTGGCCCTGCTGGTGCTCGCCGCCCTCCACTCGGCCTGGTCCCGCCCCGGCAGCGTCTCCACCGGCACCCTGCCCGGCGACGCCTTCTTCGGCTCCCTCACCCTGGCGCAGGGCGGCCTGGTCGTCGCCCTCGGCGTGGTCGCCCTCCTCCTGCGCCGGCCGCCCCGGAACGCCGGCCCGCACCCGGGCGCCCCGGACGCCGGCACCGGTGGCGCACGCTCCCGGACCGTTCTGCGCGGGCTCGGCGGGCCCGCCGTCGCGATGCTCGCCTGCGCGCTCGGCGGGGTGATGTCCGGCGGGGTCGCCCAGCGCGTCGCCGACTGGCTCGACGGCCCGGCCACCCCCGGCATGGGGGAGGGCCCGCTGATCGGCCCGCCCGTGCTGCTCAGCTGGCAGGCCTCCGTCATCCCCGTCCTGCTCCTGCTGCTCGCCGTGCCGGCGGCCGTCCTCGCCGTCCGTACCGCGTGCGCCGCCCGGCGGCTGCGGGCCGTCGTGGAAGCCGACTACGCGGCCGAGCGCGGGGACGAGCGCCCGGACCCGGTCCGTACGGCGCGGATCGCGGCCTGCCGGGCCCGCGCCTCGCTCACGGACGCGGCGCCGGTGCTCGTCGGTGTCGTCTCCGCCACCGCCCTCCTCCTCGGCGCGGCGTCCGTCGTCGGCGCCTGGGCCAGCGGCAACGTGCCGGGCCGCGCCTTCGACGGAGCGCACCCCGCCGTCGCCTCCCTCGCCTCCGCCACGCAGGCCCTGGGCTCCTGGATGGTCGGCTTCGGCTTCCTCCTCTTCGTCACCTGGGGCCGCCGCGCCTACCGGGACGTCTCCGCCCGCCGCACCATCGGCATCCTGTGGGACGTCGGCACCTTCTGGCCGCGCGCCGCCCATCCCTTCGCCCCGCCCTGCTACGCCGAGCGGGCCGTGCCCGACCTCACGTGGCGGATGAGCTCCTGGACCCGGCGCACCGGCGGCAGGCTCGTCATCTCCGGCCACTCCCAGGGCAGCGTCCTCGCCGCGGCAGCCGTCTGGCAGCTGCCGCCCACGACCCGGGGCCGGGTGGCGCTCCTCACCTACGGTTCGCCCCTGGAACGGCTGTACGGGCGCTGGTTCCCCGCCTACTTCGGGCCCGAGGCGCTGCGCGGACTGCACCGCACCGTCGACTGCTGGCACAACCTCCACCGGGCCACCGACCCCATCGGCGGGCCCGTCCTGGTCCCCGCCGAGGACGGCAGACCCGCCGTCGACGCGCCCGTCCTCCTCGATCCGGTGGCGTACGGACGCACCCGGGACCACCCGCTGCCGGAACCCATCCTGGGCCACTCCGACTACCAGGCCGATCCCGCCTTCGCCGAGCACCGCACCGCCCTCCTCGACCGGCTGCTGCCGGCCGTCCCCCGGCAGCGCGACCCCGCCGAGCGCGCGGACCACTCCGGCCGTCCCGGCCACCTCCGGGCCCAGCCGCCCGACCGGCCCCACCCGCCGCGGTGACCCGGCCGGCCCCCGCCCTCAGGGCAGGTCCGGCAGGTCCTCCGGATACAGCAGCGTCAGGTCGTCCGTGCTCGCCTCGGTGAGCGCGGCGACCCGGCCCGCGTGCCGCTCCACCATCGACTCGAAGGTCTGGCGGGCCGTGCGCCCGTTGCCGAACGCCGGACCCTTCGGCAGCTTGGTGAAGTACGTCAGGAGCGCTTCGTCCGTCCCCGGCGCGAGCCGGTACTCGTGCTCGTCCGCCTGCTGCCCCACGATCCGCAGCAGCTCCTCCGGTTCGTAGTCCCCGAAGGTGATGGTCCGGGAGAAACGCGAGGCCACACCCGGGTTGACGGTGAGGAACCGCTCCATCTCGGCGGTGTACCCGGCGACGATCACCACGACCGCGTCCCGGTGGTCCTCCATCAGCTTCACCAGCGTGTCGATCGCCTCGCGCCCGAAGTCGCGCCCCGAGTCCTCCGGCGACAGCGCGTACGCCTCGTCCACGAACAGCACCCCGCCGCGCGCCCGGTCGAACGCCTCCTGCGTACGGATCGCCGTCGAACCGATGTGTTCGCCGACCAGGTCCACCCGGGAGACCTCCACCAGGTGCCCCCGCTCCAGAACGCCCAGGGAGGCCAGGATCTCGCCGTAGAGGCGCGCCACCGTGGTCTTGCCCGTGCCGGGGTTGCCGGTGAAGACCAGATGACGGCGGACGGACGCGGCCTTCAGGCCCGCCTCCTGGCGCCGCCGCCCCACCTCGATCATGTTGATGAGCGTCCGCACCTCGTGCTTGACGCTCTCCAGCCCCACCAGCGCGTCCAGTTCGCCGAGGACGTCCTTCGAGGGGCGCGGCTCGGCCACCGGCGCGGCGGCCGGCTCCGCCGCGGGGACGGTGGTGCGGGGACCCGGCACCGTACCGAGCAGCCCGGCCGGCGCGGGCGCGCCCGTCAGGACCGCTCGGCCCGCCGCACCCGCCGGGCCGGTCCCGCCCGGCCCGGCGTCCGGCACGGAGGAGCGGACCGCGCTCTCGTCGCCGGTGCACTCCTCCGCGACCACGCCCTCCTCCGGGAACTCGTAACCGCCGCGCGCGCACCGCTCCGTACGGCACCGGCGCAGAGCGGTGCGGCAGCCGTCCGTCACGTGGAAGCCGTAGCCGCCGCTGCCCGTGACCCGGCAGGCGACGAAGGAACCACGGCCCTCCGCCGACACGTAGAACCCGGCCTCGGCCGGATTCGTCACCACGCACCGTTCGATCATCGGGTCGGCGCCCTTGGTGACGATGACCCCGGTCTGCACGGCGTCGATCGCGCAGCCGTTCAGGGTGCCGCCGCTGCCGTGGTCGCGGAACCAGGCGCCGGTGGACGCCTCCCGGATCCGGCAGTCGTCGAGTTGCGCGGTCGCCCCGTCGCTGACCGACACGGCCGTGTTCCGCACCTGCGACAGATCGCTGTCGACGACGTCCACGCGCGAGCCCCGGTCGAGCACGAAGAGGGCGTCCGGTACGTCGTGGACGCGGCAGGCGTCGAGCACGGCGGTGGCCCCGTCGCTCACCCACACCGCCGGGTAGTCGCCCGTACTGTCGTGGATCTCGCACTGGTCGGCGTCCACCCGGGTGCCCGGGTCCCACACGGACAGGCCGTTGCGGCCGAAACGGCGCACGGTCGACCGGGTGAGCGTGAGGACCGACCGGGACCGCAGGTCGACCGCGTTCTCCGGCACGTCGTGGATGTCGCAGTCGGAGAGCGTCAGCACGGCGTCGGTGTCCAGGGTGATGCCGTCCGCCGTCGTGCGGTGCACCGAGGAGTCGGTGAGGTGCGCGGTGGCGCGGGCCGCGATCCGCAGTCCGGCGCCCTTGATCTCGTACACCTCGCAGCCCACGCCCTCCAGGCCGCTGCCCTCGCCGGTGACGGTGATCCCGGCGCCGGAGGCGTGGTGCACCCGGCAGCGTTCGAGGCGTGGATGCGCCCCGCCGTGCACCGAGACCCCGGCCTGGCCGGCGCAGACCACCTCGCACTCCTCGAAGACGCCGCCCGCCCCGTCCACCACGGCGATGCCGACGCCGGCCGGGTTGTCGACCGTGCAGCGGCGCACCGTCGGCCGGGCGCTGCCCCGCACCTCGATGCCGGCGGCGGAGCGGGTCATGATGCGCAGGTCCAGGAGCTCGGGCGTGCCGTCCTCCACGAGCACCGCGGGCGCCGCCATGTCCTGTCCCTCGATGTGCAGGTCCTGGAGGGTCACCGAGGCGCGTACCGTCAGCGGCACCCCGTCCGGCGGCGCGATCCGCACCGGGCCGGCCCCGCCGTCGGCGCCGCGCAGGGTGACCGCCCGCCGCAGCACCAGGTTCTCCCGGTACGTGCCGGGGGCGACGGTGAGGACGTCGCCGTCCCCCGCGGCCTCCAGGGCCGCGGCGAGGGAGGGGTACTCGCCGGTGCGGCGCCGCCACCGCGACGTGCCGGTGTGCGTCACCTGGACCGTGCCCTGTGCCATGGGTGTGCCCTGCCCCCGCCTCGTGCCTCGTCGGTGAACCGGTGCCCACCGTAGCGCGCCGGGCCCCGGGGGGTTGACGGGTCGTCGGGGCCCACTCCCACGGGTGGCGCGGGGCATGGACGGGAGGGCGCGGGGCGGGCACCACCACGCGGGCGGCCCCGGCGCGCGGGCTCCGGGCACCCGCCGGCTCCCCGTACCCGGGCGCGGGAGGGCCGGATCAGCTGCCCGTGCCCGTACGCCCCCAGTCGGGACCGGCCTCGGCCCACGCCCGGTCCAGCTTCGCGTACCGCAGCCGCGTCAGTCCCCGTACGACCGTCCGCCGGGCCGCCTCCACCGCCAGACCGGTGAGGACGGCGGCCATCAGCCCCCCGATGACGGCGTGGGCGCGGGCGGTGTCCGCCCGCATCGGGGGCGCGACGGGGGCGCCCCGCCGGTCGGTCCAGATCGGCAGGACGTCACCGGGAGCGGCGGAGCCCCCGACGGTGGTCACCGTGCCGGTACGTCCCGAGCCGTCGGGCGCGGTCCAGCGCGCCACCACCGGCCGGCGCGCCCGCTGCTCGCCCGAGCCGTCCCCGGAACCGGGCCCGTGCGCGGGCCGGTCGGCGGGCCGCACCACGCGGGCCGTCACCGGCAGCCGCTGCTCCCGCTGGGCGCGCAGCGTGCGGTCGAGGGAGGCCTGCGCGGAGGAGCCCGCGGCCCAGCCGGCCAGCGGTACGGCGACGCACAGGAGGACGAGCGCCACCAGGGCGGTCCACGCCTCGATCAGATCGGTGGTCCGGCGCAGGGGGTTGTGCCGCCGGCGCCGGAGTCCGGTGGCCGCGCGCACCCGGGGACCCCCTCGTTCTCGGCCGTTCCTCCTCACGAGTGTGCCCCCGGGAGCGGGCCCGCTCCCGCCGGACGCGACGGGAACCGGGTGAGGGTGCTGTGCGGGCCGCGTCGGGGTCAGCCGAGGATCGTCACCGGGTCGCCGACGCGGATCGTGCCGGTGGTGTCCGGGATCAGGTTCTGGCCGAAGACCAGCCGGCCGTCGAGCTTGCGATGGCGGGCGAGGGTCCGCAGGGGTTCCTTGCCACGGGCGGCGGTGGCCTGGTCGGTGGTGGTGACGACGCACCGCCCGCAGGGCTTGGCGACGCGGAAGGTGACCTCCCCGACGGCGAGCCGGGTCCAGCCGTCCTCCGCCCACGGGGCCGTGCCCTCCACGACCAGGTTCGGCCGGAAGCGGTCCATGGGCAGCGGGCCCTCGTCCGCGTGGTCGCCCCGCGCGAGGAGGGAGTTGAGGGCGTCGAGGGAGGCGGTGGTGGTGACGAGCAGCGGGTAGCCGTCGGCGAGGGTCACGGTCTCGCCCGGCCGGGCGTACCCCGGCTCGATCGGCCGCCGGTGCTCGGGCGCGTCCAGATGCACCAGACGGACGCGGTCCTCCAGGTGGCCGGAGAACCAGGCGTCGGCGGCGGCGCCGGCCGGCACGGCCTCCACGGCCGTGTCGAATATGTCCACCGTCACGGTCGACCGGGGCGCCGGCACGCCCACGGCCAGCGCTTCACGGCCGGGCGCGGACAGCACGATCCCGCCGTCCGGCTCCTGTTCGGCCGTGGCCAGCGCCATCCGGGGGTGCCGGCGCTGGGTCACGACCTTGCCGTCGCCGTCCACGACGGCCCACCGCCGGTCGCCCGCGAGCCCCCAGGGCTGCACCTCGGCCTCGTCGCGCGCCAGGGCGCGCAGCGACTTCACCGGGTGGATGTGCAGGGAGCGGACAGCGGGATGCGACATGCGCCCATCCTGCCAGCCGTCCCCTCACCGCCGCGGGCCGACG
>NZ_JAPSIW010000338.1 GCF_031178505.1 Streptomyces sp.
CCAGGGGAAAACGGAGAGGTTTCTGTTCTCCGTCTTTCGTTCGAATCTACAAGACGACGACGGGCCCCAGCCAACTCCTTCATGTTTTTGGTGGCTACACCGGGGCGGACGGGGCTTGTGTACTAGGCCACACACCGCGTGAACAGGACATGAACACGAAGTCGAGGGCCGGCCGTCCATCCCCGGGCCCGCGCGTACGCCCCCGATCACCAGAATCTAGAAGAGAGCCACCATGGACTTCCTTCGCCCCGCCAGCTGGGAGGAGGCGCTCGCCGCCAAGGCCGAGCACCCCACGGCCGTGCCGATCGCCGGTGGTACCGACGTCATGGTCGAGATCAACTTCGACCACCGGCGTCCCGAGTACCTCCTCGACCTGAACCGCATCGACCTGCTGCGCGACTGGGAGGTCGGCGAGGAGAACGTACGCCTCGGTGCCTCCGTCCCCTACACCCGGATCATGGAGAACCTGCGCGCGGAGCTCCCGGGCCTGGCGCTCGCCTCGCACACGGTCGCCTCGCCGCAGATCCGCAACCGCGGCGGCGTCGGCGGCAATCTCGGTACCGCCTCGCCCGCCGGCGACGCCCACCCGGCCCTGCTCGCCGCGGGCGCCGAGGTCGAGGTCGAGTCGGTGCGCGGCAGCCGGTTCATCCCGATCGACGAGTTCTACACGGGCGTGAAGCGCAACGCCCTCGAACCCGACGAGCTCATCAAGACCGTCCACATCAAGAAGGCGGACGGCCCCCAGCAGTACTCCAAGGTCGGCACGCGCAACGCGATGGTCATCGCGGTCTGCGCCTTCGGCCTGGCCCTCCACCCGGAAACCCGTACCGTACGCACCGGCATCGGCTCGGCCGCGCCCACCCCGATCCGCGCCAAGGAGGCCGAGGAGTTCCTCAACGCGGCCCTGGAGGAGGGCGGCTTCTGGGACAACGGCAAGATCATCACACCGTCGGTCGCCAAGCAGTTCGCCGACCTGTGCTCCGCCGCCGCCAACCCCATCGACGACGTCCGCGGCACGGCCAAGTACCGCCGCCACGCCGTCGGAATCATGGCTCGCCGCCAGCTCGGCTGGACCTGGGAGCAGTACCGCGGCGCCGGCCGCACGCTTGAGGGAGCTGCATAACATGCGCGTCAATTTCACCGTCAACGGCCGTCCCCAGGAAGCCGACGACGTCTGGGAGGGCGAGTCCCTCCTCTACGTCCTGCGCGAACGCCTGGGCCTGCCCGGCTCCAAGAACGCCTGCGAGCAGGGCGAGTGCGGTTCCTGCACCGTCCGTCTCGACGGCGTGCCGGTCTGCTCCTGTCTGGTCGCCGCCGGCCAGGCCGAGGGCCGGGACGTCGTC
The DNA here is from genome assembly GCF_031178505.1 of Streptomyces sp. GTDB lineage: Bacteria > Actinomycetota > Actinomycetes > Streptomycetales > Streptomycetaceae > Streptomyces > Streptomyces gulbargensis. The sequence goes on from NZ_JAPSIW010000338.1 coordinate 1,344, forward strand.
ACCGTCGAAGGCCTGGCGGAGTACGCGAAGCGGCGCGAGGAGCACGGCCACGGGGGCGGCTGCGCCTCCGGCGCCTGCGGCACCTCGCTCGACCAGGCCAAGCGCTGGGAGGCCAAGCCCGGCCAGGACTCGCAGACCGGTGAGGGAGTCGAACTCTCCCCGATCCAGCAGGCCTTCATCGACGCCGGCGCCGTGCAGTGCGGTTTCTGCACCCCCGGCCTGCTCGTCGCGGCCGACGAGATGCTGGAGCGCAACCCGTCCCCGTCCGACGCGGACATCCGCGAGGCGCTCTCCGGCAACCTCTGCCGCTGCACCGGTTACGAGAAGATCCTCGACGCGGTCCGCCTCGCGGCCGCTCGCCAGGAGCGCCAGGGAGAGGCGGTCTGACGATGGCTGAGAACACCCGTACCGTACCGGTGGGCACGCCCACCGAGGTCACCCAGAACCACACCCGGGGCGGTGTGGGCGCGTCCACCCTGCGCCCGGACGGCACCCTCAAGGTCACCGGCGAGTTCGCCTACTCCTCGGACATGTGGCACGAGGACATGCTGTGGGGCCAGATCCTGCGCTCCCCGGTCGCGCACGCCGAGATCGTGTCCATCGACACCTCCGAGGCCCTCGCGATGGACGGCGTCTACGCCGTCCTGACCCACGAGGACCTGCCGGCCGCGAAGAACTACGGCCTGGAGTTCCGCGACACCCCGGTGCTCGCCTACGGCAAGGTGCGCCACCACGGCGAGCCGGTCGCGCTCGTGGGCGCCGACCACCCGGAGACCGCCCGCCGCGCCGCCGCGAAGATCAAGGTCGAGTACAAGGAGCTGCCCCTCGTCACCGACGAGGCCTCGGCGACCGCCCCCGACGCGATCCTCGTGCACGAGAACCGCACCGACAAGCACGCCGAGCACGTGCCGCACCCCAACATCGTGCACCGCCAGCCGATCATCCGCGGCAACGCGGACGAGGCCGCGAAGCGGGCCGACGTGATCGTCCGGGGCGAGTACACCTTCGGCATGCAGGACCAGGCCTTCCTCGGCCCGGAGTCCGGCCTCGCGGTGCCCGCCGAGGACGGCGGTGTCGACCTCTACGTGGCCACCCAGTGGCTGCACGCGGACCGCGAGCAGATCGCGCCCTGCCTCGGCCTGCCCGAGGAGAAGATCCGCATGACGATGGCCGGCGTCGGCGGCGCCTTCGGCGGCCGCGAGGACATCTCGATGCAGATCCTCGCCTCCGTCCTCGCCCTGCACACCGGCAAGCCGGTCAAGATGGTCTACAACCGGTACGAGTCCTTCTTCGGGCACGTCCACCGGCACCCGGCGAAGCTCTCCTACGAGCACGGCGCCACCAAGGACGGCAAGCTCACGCACATCAAGTGCAGGATCGTCCTGGACGGCGGCGCCTACGCCTCCTCCACGGTCTCGGTCGTCGGCAACGCCTCGTCCCTCTCGGTCGGCCCGTACGTCGTCGACGACGTCGAGATCGAGGCGATCGGCCTCTTCACCAACAACCCGCCCTGCGGCGCCATGCGCGGCTTCGGCGCGGTCCAGGCCTGCTTCGCCTACGAGGCGCAGATGGACAAGCTCGCGGCGAAGCTGGGCATGGACCCGGTGGAGTTCCGCCAGCTCAACGCCATGGAGCAGGGCACGATCATGCCGACCGGCCAGGTCGTGGACTCGCCGGCCCCGGTCGCCGAACTGCTGCGCCGGGTCAAGGCCCGGCCGATGCCGCCGGAGCGCCAGTGGGAGTCCGCGGGCGAGGGCGCGGACGTCCGCGCGCTGCCGGGCGGCCTGTCCAACACCACCCACGGCGAGGGCGTCGTGCGCGGCGTCGGCTACGCCGTCGGCATCAAGAACGTCGGCTTCTCCGAAGGCTTCGACGACTACTCGACGGCGAAGATCCGCCTCGAGGTCATCAACGGCGAGGCCGTCGCCACCGTCCACACCGCCGCGGCGGAGGTCGGCCAGGGCGGCGTCACCATCCACGCCCAGATCGCCCGCACCGAGCTCGGTGTCCAGCAGGTCACCATCCACCCCGCCGACACCCAGGTGGGCTCGGCCGGCTCGACCTCCGCGGGCCGCCAGACGTACATGACCGGCGGCGCCATCAAGAACTCCTGCGAGATCGTCCGCGAGAAGGTCCTGGAGATCGGCCGGCGCAAGTTCGGCTCGTACCACCCGGCGTGGGCCACCGCCGAACTCCTCCTGGAGGGCGGGAAGGTCGTCACCGACGGCGGCGAGGCCCTCGCCACCCTCGCGGACGTCCTGGAGGACCAGGCCGTGGAGGTCGAGGAGGAGTGGCGGCACCGTCCGACCCAGGCCTTCGACCTCGTCACCGGCCAGGGCGACGGCCACGTCCAGTACGCCTTCGCCGCGCACCGCGCGGTGGTGGAGGTGGACACCGAGCTCGGCCTGGTCAAGGTCATCGAACTGGCCTGCGCCCAGGACGTCGGCAAGGCGGTCAACCCGCTGTCCGTCGTCGGCCAGATCCAGGGCGGTACGACCCAGGGCCTGGGCGTCGCGGTGATGGAGGAGATCATCGTCGACCCGAAGACGGCGAAGGTGCGCAACCCCTCCTTCACCGACTACCTCATCCCCACCATCCTCGACACGCCGACCATCCCGGTCGACTACCTCGAACTGGCGGACCCGAACGCCCCCTACGGCGTGCGCGGCATCGGAGAGGCCCCCACCCTCTCGTCCACCCCGGCCGTCCTCGCGGCGATCCGGAACGCGACGGGCCTGGAGCTCAACAAGACGCCGGTCCGCCCCGAGGCGCTCACCGGCACCCTGTAGGACCCTCCGGGCGGTGCGTGCCTCCCAGGAACGTCACGCGTCCCCAGCCCGCACCGCCCGGAGCCCGGCCGTACCCACCCAGTACGGCCGCGACCCCGCACCACCCCGCAGTATCCCGTTCGTCTCGGGCCGTCCCCCGGGTCGTGCAGCCCACGCACCATCCCAAATCCCGCAGTCTTTCAGCACCGGAGAGCCCCGGCGTTGTTGCGGGTGCCCCTTTGAACCTTGGGAGTAGGCCCCATGACCCAGTCGTCAGTGGAGCCCAGGACCACCGCAGAGGACGCGGGCTCCGGCTCGCGCACCCCCGCCGGACGTTCCTGGCTCGACCGGTATTTCCACATCTCGGAGAGAGGATCCACCGTCGCGACGGAGATCCGCGGCGGCGTCACCACCTTCATGGCGATGGCGTACATTCTCCTGCTCAACCCCCTGATCCTCAGCGGCAAGGACGTCGACGGCAACGCGCTCAGCCAGCCCGCGCTCATCACCGCCACGGCCCTCGCCGCCGCCGCGACCACTCTGCTGATGGGTTTCTGGGGCAAGGTGCCGCTCGCCCTCGCCGCCGGCCTGAGCGTCTCCGGAGTCATGGCCTCGCAGGTCGTGCCCGTCATGACCTGGCCCCAGGCCATGGGCATGTCGGTGGCGTACGGCGCCGTGATCTGTCTCCTGGTCGTCACCGGCCTCCGCGAGATGATCATGAACGCCATCCCGCTGGCCCTCAAGCACGCCATCACCATAGGCATCGGCCTCTTCATCGCCATCATCGGCTTCGTGAAGGCCGGATTCGTCCACGAGAACCCCGCGCCCGGCGGCGGCCCCGTCGTCCTCGGCCCGGCCGGTGAACTGGCCGGCTGGCCGGTCCTCATCTTCGCCGTCACCCTGCTGCTGATCTTCGCGCTCCAGGCCCGCAACGTCCCCGGTGCCATCCTCATCGGCATCGTCGCCGGAACGGTCCTCGCCGTCGTCCTCAACGCGTTCGCCGACATCCCCGCCAAGGCCTGGTTCTCCGGCCCGCCGGAGCTCGACGGCAGCGCCGTCTCCGCCCCCGACTTCTCCCTCCTGGGCCACGTCTCCTTCACCGGCTGGGGCGACGTCGGCTACATCACCGTCACCATGATCGTCTTCACTCTGGTGCTCGCCGGGTTCTTCGACGCCATGGCGACCATCCTGGGCGTCGGCACCGAGGCCAAGCTCGCCGACGACAAGGGCCGCATGCCGGGCCTGTCCAAGGCCCTCTTCATCGACGGCGCCGGAGGCGTCATCGGCGGCGCGGGCGGTGCCTCCGGCCAGACGGTCTTCGTCGAGTCCGCCACCGGCGTCGGCGAGGGCGCCCGCACCGGTCTGGCCTCCGTGGTCACCGGCGGCTTCTTCGCCCTCTGCCTGTTCTTCACCCCGCTCACCGCGATCGTGCCGCAGGAGGTCGCCGCCGCGGCCCTGGTCGTCATCGGCTCGATGATGATGCAGAACGCCAAGCACGTGGACTGGAGCGACCGGTCCGTCGCGATCCCGGTGTTCCTCACCGTGGTCCTGATGCCGTTCACGTACACCATCACCACGGGTGTCGCCGCCGGCGTCATCTCCTACGCCGTGATCAAGACGGCGCAGGGCAAGGCGCGCGAGGTGGGAGCCTTCATGTGGGCCCTCACGGCGGTCTTCGTCGTCTACTTCGCCATCCACCCCATCGAGAGCTGGCTCGGCGTCGGCTGATCCCGCCGCACCGCAGCCCTCCCCACACCGACCGGAGGAGAACCGAGATGCTGGACATCGCCGAGGAGTTGCACCGGTGGGTCGGGCAGGGCCGTGACGTCGCCGTCGCCACCGTGGTGGCCGTCGGCGGCAGCGCGCCCCGGCAGCCCGGCGCCGCCCTCGCCGTCGACGGCGAGGGAACGGCCGTCGGATCGGTCTCCGGCGGGTGTGTGGAGGGCGCGGTCTACGAACTGTGCCAGCAGGCCCTCCAGGACGGGAGGACCGTCGTGGAGCGCTTCGGCTACAGCGACGAGGACGCCTTCGCCGTCGGTCTCACCTGCGGAGGTGTCATCGACATCCTCGTCACCCCCGTGCGCGGCGGGGTCTTTCCCGCCGCGCTCGCGGCCGCCGCCTCCGGCGAGGCGGCGGCCCTCGCCCGGATCGTCTCCGGGCCGGAGGACCTGCTGGGTCACGCCCTGCTGGTCCGCCCCGACGGCTCGTACGAGGGCCGGCTCGGCGGCCATCCGGAGCTGGACCGCACCGCCGCCGCCGAGGCCCGGGCGCTCCTGGACGCCGGCCGCACCGGGACGGTCGAGATCGGCGAGGACGGCAGCCGCTGCGGGCAGCCGATCACCCTCCTGGTCGAGTCCTCGGTCCCCGCCCCCCGCATGATCGTCTTCGGGGCCATCGACTTCGCCTCCGCCCTCGTCCGGGTCGGCAAGTTCCTCGGCTACCACGTCACCGTCTGCGACGCCCGCCCCGTCTTCGCGACCCGCGCCCGCTTCCCCGAGGCCGACGAGATCGTCGTCGAATGGCCCCACCGCTACCTGGAGTCGACGGAGACCGACAGCCGGACCGTCCTGTGCGTGCTCACGCACGACGCCAAGTTCGACGTGCCGCTGCTCCGGACGGCCCTCAGGCTCCCCGTCGCCTACGTCGGCGCGATGGGCTCCCGCCGCACCCACGAGGACCGCAACAAGCGTCTGCGCGAGGTCGGCGTCACCGAACTCGAACTGGCCCGGCTCCGTTCCCCCATCGGCCTGGACCTCGGCGCCCGGACACCGGAGGAGACGGCGCTCTCCATCGGCGCGGAGATCGTCGCCGCCCGCCGCGGCGGCAGCGGCGTCTCCCTGACCGGCGCCCACACCCCGATCCACCACGATTCCCCGCGCGCCCCGGACGGCCGTCTCGGCTCGGTCGCGTAGTCCGGGTACCGGGGAGTGCGGAGCACCCGGGCGGTCCGCCGCCCGGGTGCTCCGTGGCGTGTACGGGGCGCGGGAGGACCGCCAGGGGGGCGAGTGCGGGAGCCGGAGGGGGCCGGGCCCTGGGCGTCGCGCCGG
>NZ_JAPSIW010001028.1 GCF_031178505.1 Streptomyces sp.
ACCTCGCCCGCGGTGCTGCCGACCCACGATCGGACGGACGGTCATGACCACTTCGCACTTCCGGCACGGATCCGAGGACAGTCCTGCGGTCGACAGAATCGGCCCGGCACTGTTCCGCGGTGGGACCACGGAACTCGCACCGCGGAGCGCCTCCCTGAACCCGAAGGTGGCACGATGAACCGCGCGGCCGAGCCCGGTGACGTCGTCTGCGGCGCCGCCGAGCTGCGGCGCTTCACCGAGGCGGTGCTGCAGGCGCTCGGCACCGGCGAGGCGGATGCGCAGTACCTCGCCGGCCAGATCGTCGGCTCCGAGCTCGCCGGCCACGAGTCCCACGGCATGCGCCGACTGCCCGAGTACGTCCGGCGCGCCCGGGGCGGCTGGGCCGTGCCCTCGGCCTCGGCCTCGGTCGAGCTCGACCGCGGTTCCCTCGTGCGGCTGAACGGCAACGCCGGCTTCGGCCACACGGTCATGCGCGACGCCACCGAGCTGGCGGTCGAGCGGGCCCGGGCGCACGGCATCGCCGCGGTGGCCGTGCACAACAGCGAGTACGCCGGGCGGCTCTCCTACTTCTGCGAGGCAGCGGCCGGGGCCGGGGTGGCCCCGGTCCTGTTCGTCAACGACAGCGGCGCGGGGAGGTCCGTGGCGCCCCCGGGCGGCCTGGAGGGGCGGATGTCGACCAACCCCGTCGCGGCCGGCATTCCGCGCGCGGCGGCTCCCCACCTCGTGCTGGACATCGCGACCAGTGCCGTGGCGATGGGGCGGCTGTCGGAGTGGCGGGACCGGGGTGAGGAGCTGCCGCCGGAGTGGGTCACACCGGCGGCTTCCTCCAGCCCTTCGGCGGCCACAAAGGTTTCGGCCTCGCCCTCGTCGCGGAGGCGCTGGCAGGTGCCCTGACCACGGCGGGCACCGTCTCGCCCACGCCCGCCACCCTGGGCGGGGAGCGCCAGGGGGCGCTGCTCATCGCGCTGGACGTCGCGCAGCTCAGGCCCTGGACGAGTTCGCGGCCGAGGTGGAGTCCTTCCTCGGCTACCTCAAGGACACGCCCGTGGCGCCGGGCGCCGAACCCGTCCGGGTGCCGGGCGAGGGCGGCGCCGGCACGAGCGCGCGCCGCCACCGCGAGGGCATCACCGTCAGGGCCTTCACCTGGGACGCGCTCCGCCGGCTCGCCGACGACCTCGACGTGGCCATGCCGGCCACCACCGCCTGACGCCCTGACGGGCCGAGGCGCAGCAGGATTTCCCGACATCGGACAGAGGAGGACACCGTGGAGCTGGGACTCTCGGGACGGGGCGTGCTGGTCACCGGCGCCAGCGGCGGCATCGGGGCGGCGGCGGCGACGGCCCTCGCCGCCGAAGGGGCCCGCGTCGCAGTGCACTGCTTCAGCAATCGCGCCCGCGCCGAGGAGCTCGCGGCCCGGATCGGCGGCCACGTCGTGCAGGGCGACCTGCGGCGGCCCGAGGAGGCCGCCTCGGTCATGTCCGAGGCCGTCGCGGCCCTCGGGGCCGTGGACGTGTGCGTGGCCAACAGCGGTGGCTGGGACGAGGAGGACGTACCCGTGTGGGAGATGTCCCTGGACCGCTTCCACCGCGTGGTCGAGGACAACCTCGTGGCCCCGTTCCTGACGTGCCGGGAGTACCTGCGCCACGTGCAGGGCACCGGGGTCGGCAGCATCGTGCTCGTGTCCTCGGTCAGCGCGACCTTCGGCGAGGCCGGCAACGCCGACTACGCGGCGGC
>NZ_JAPSIW010000019.1 GCF_031178505.1 Streptomyces sp.
GTACGTCATCCGGGTCTCCGGCACAGTCACCGTCGCGCCCTTCGGCACGGAGATCCGCGTCGCCTCCCGGAAGACGATCGTCGGTGTCGGTGACACGGCCGAACTCGTCCACGGCGGCCTGTACACCTGACCATCCGCGACACGGCGGTGGCCGGTGACCGGGACTGCAAGACCACCGATCACGACGGCATCCAGATGGACTCCGTCCACCACGTCTGGATCGACCACAACCGGTTCGCGCGGATCTGCGACGGTCAGCTCGACATCCGCAAGGACAGCGACTTCGTCACCGTCTCCTACAACCGGTTCGAGGACAACAACAAGACCTTCGGCATCGGCTGGACACCGAATGTCCGCACCCGGATCACCATCGACCACAACCTCTTCGCGGGGACCAAGCAGCGCAACCCGTCGGTGGACAACGCCGCGCAGGCACACCTGTACAACAACCACCTCACGGCGCAGAAGGACCCCGCCGACCCGGTGTGGACCTACGGCAACTGGTCGCGGGGCAGGACCAGGATGGTCATCGAGAACAGCTTCTACGAGGACGTCCAGCACCCCTACCAGGCGGACGCCACCGCCGAACTGGTGCAGCGGGGCTCGATCCTGCGGAACACCAGCGGGCGCCACGACACCCGGGGAACGGCCTTCGACCCGCGCGGCTTCTACGCCTACCGCCTGGACCCGGCCGCCGCCGTGCCCGCCCTGGTCGGCCGCTTCTCGGGGCCGCAGCGCGCGATCGGCCACAGGGCGGGGGACACCGGGCGGCCCGCCGGGGGCGTACTCCCGCAGGTCACCGGCCCGTGACGGGGCCGCCCTGCCGCGGGGCGGCCCCGAAGCCGCCGTCGAGGGTGGCCCGGCCGCCGTCCGGGCCGGTCAGGACGACGGTGTACGTGTCGGCCGAGGCGTCCCTGACCCCCTCGGCGTGGTTGTACTGGGCCGCGAAGGTGTGGGGGCCCGGCGGGAGCGTCCGGCCCGGCCGGAGGATCCAGCGGTAGACGAGGGCGTCCGCCTCATCGGTGACCGAGACGGTGAAGTCCTCGGCCGGCCGGGTGTGCCAGTGGCCGGTGCTGACGACGCCGCCCGTCCGGGCGACGCGTACTTCGACGGTGAGACCCGAGACCGGCGTCCGCGTCGTCAGGGCCAGATCGCTCTGCGCCCACCAGCGGTTGCTGCCGGGGTCGATGCTGCCGGCCGCCCTGGCCACCGGTCCGGGCGGCGGCGCGGGCCGTACGGTGGCCGGCCCGGCCGGCCGCCGGTCCCCCGTGCCGGTGGCGACGATCCCGGCGACCCCCACGACACCCGCGACGGCGGCGGCCACGGCCACCACCACGGCGGTCCGCCACCGGGGCCGTACGGTCCGCGCCGGGGCCGGGTCCGCGAGGCCCCGTTCGACCCGGGCGAGGATACGGGCCCGGTCGGGCCGGTGGGCCGCGGCGGCGTCCCGCAGCTCGCGGCGCAGCTGTGCCTCGTCCATCAGCTCCTCCGCGCGGCGAGTTCGTGGGCGGCACGGTCGCCGAGCAGCCGCTGCAGCTCGGCCATGCCCTTGGCGGTCTGGCTCTTGACCGTACCGACGGAGACGCCGAGCGCGAGCGCCGTGTCCCGTTCGGACAGGTCGAAGGCGTGCCGCAGGACGACGCAGGCGCGCTTGCGGAAGGGCAGCGCGCGCAGGGCCGTCCGTACGTCCAGGACGGCGGGGACGTCCGGGCCCTCGGTGTGCTCGGGGCGGCGGTCCCAGAAGGCGGCGATGCGGCGCCGCTCACGGACGGTGCCCCGGATGCGGGTGCGGACCAGGTTGGCGACCACGCCGCGCGCGTAGGCGGCGGGGTGTTCGGCGGCGCGGACCCGGTCCCAGCGGTGCCAGAGGGCGAGCATGGCGTCCGCGGCGAGGTCGTCGGCGGCGTCGGTCTCGCCGGTCAGCAGGTGCGCGAGGCGGGCGAGTTCGGCGTAGTGGTTCTCGAAGAAGGTCCGGAACTCGCTCGCGCCGTCGCCGTGCTCAGCGTCCGCCGTGACCACGGCGGCCCTCCGGGTGGGTGCGGGTCGCGGTGCGTGGGGCGGGGCCGCTGCCGGCCCGGGCGGTCAGCAGCGGTGCGAGGAGTTCCGTACCGCGCGGGGCCTCGCCGGCGAGCCGGGCGACGAGCCGCTCGACGGCGCGGCGGCCCATGTCCCGGGCGGGTACGGAGACGGCCGTCAGCGGTACGGAGGCGTGCAGCGCGACCTGGTCGGGGCAGACGGCCACGACGGACACGTCCTCGGGTACGGCGCGCCCCTGGTGCCGCAGGAGCGCCAGGAGCGGTTCCACGGCCGCCTCGTTCTGGACGACGAGGCCGGTGGTGCCGGGGCGTTCCTCGAAGACGCGGGTGACGGCGGCGGCGACCGCCGCGTACGTCCCCTCGACGGGCCGGTGGAGCAGGCCGACACCCCGCCGCGCCGCGGCCTCGCGCAGGCCGGCGAGGGTGCGCGCGGCGTAGCCCGTACCGCGCTCGTGGACGGCGGGGGGTTCCCCGAGGACGGCGATCCGGCGGTGGCCGAGGGCGGCGAGGTGATCGACGCAGCGGGCGCCGGCCGCGGTGAAGTCGAGGTCGACGCAGTCGAGTCCGGTGATGTCGGCCGTGTCGGCGGGCAGACCGATGAGGACGGCGGGGCGCTGGGCGGATCGAAGCTCGGGGAGGCGGGGGTCGTCGAGTTCCACGTCCATGACGATCATGCCGTCGGCGATGGCGCTGCCCTCGACGCGGCGGACGGCCTCGGGCCCCTCCTCGCCGGTGAGCAGGAGGACGTCGTAACCGTGGGCCCGGGCCGTGGTGGTGACGGCCATGGCGATCTCCGTCATCACGGGCACGTACAGGCCGGTGCGCAGCGGCATCATCAGGGCCAGGACGTCGGTCCTGCTGCTGGCCAGGGCCCGGGCGCCGGCGTGGGGCCGGTAGCCGAGCGCGTCGATGCTGCGCTGGATCCGCTCGCGGGTGGGGGCGGATATGGACCGCTTGCCGCTGAGGACGTAGCTGACGGTGCTGGCCGAGACCCCGGCGTGGCGGGCGACGTCGGCGAGGGTGACCACGTGCGCTCTCCTCGGCTGTTCCCGGTCTTCCGGGCGTCCGCCCGACGGTGGTGACGTTGATTCGGACCCCGACCCTAAGCGGACGCTCGGCGGCTGTCCAGACGGGGTGCCGGCGGCCGGCCCCCGGTGTGGTGCGAGGGCGCCGGCGGGGGCCGCGGGTCCGGTCGGGGTCCCGCGGCCCGGGGTCAGCGCAGGCTCCGGGCCGGGAGGATGCCCCGGTCGCGGAGTTCGGCGGCGACGAGGGCCGCGTAGGCGGTGGCTCCGGCGGCGGAGGTGTGGGTGTTGTCCCGTTTCTCGGCGGTCAGGTAGAGCGCCTTGGAAGCCTCCGGGCCGAGGTGTTCGACCCGGGCCCGGGTGAGGGCGGTGAGGTCGATCAGGGGGGTGCCGAGGGTGGTGGCGAGGGAGCGGATCTCGGCGGGGTGGTCGACGCCGAGGCCGTTGACGAGCAGGGCGGTGGCGTTGTTCAGGGTGCCGTCGGCGTTGAACCAGCGGCGGACGACCGGGGTGACGAGGACGGGTCGGCCGCCCGCGGCACGGATCCGTTCGACGAGGGCCGTGAGGTTCGCCCGGTAGGTCACCGCGTCCGTCCGCTTGTCGTTGTGGGCCAGTTGGACGAGGACGGGGTCACCGGGGCGGACGGCCGCCTCGACCCGCGCGAAGAGGGCCGGGTTCGCCATATAGGTGAGGGTGGACTCGCCGGAGTCGGCGTGGTTGGCGACGGCGGTGCCCCGCCTCAGGTGCGCGGGGAGCATCTGGCCCCAGCCCGCGTACGGTTCGTCCGGCTGGTCGCAGACGGTGGAGTCGCCGATCAGGAAGAGGCGGGTGGCGGCGGGGGCGGGCGTGACCCGCAGGGAGGTGACGCGGGGGGCGGGGCCGCCCAGGAGCAGGTCGAGGCCGGGGGTGCCGGCCGGTCCGGTGGGTTCGCCCTCCGGGTCGCGGACGTCCACGGTGAAGGAGCGGCGGAGCCGTTCCCCGGGCGCGGTGGGGGTTTCACCGAGCAGGGCGCGCCGCGTCTCGCCGGTGATCGTGGTGGCCCCGGCGGTGGCACCGCCGAGGGTCACGGTGACGTCGTACGTGCCGGGGGCGAGGTCGATGTGGCAGGCGAGGGCGCCGGTGGCCGTGGGGGCGCAGTGGTCGAGGCCCTGGCCGTACGGACCGTCGGCGCGGGCGGTGGGCGCGGTGGCGAGGGTGCCGAGCAGGGCCGCGGCGGTGGCGAGCAGCGCGGTCCTCGTCGTGGTCTTCCTGGTCGTGGGCTTCCTCATCGTGTCTCCTCTCGGGTCCTGCGGTGTTCACCGGGGCAGGTGGTCGCCGACGAGGGCGAGGTTCTGGATGGCGGCGAGGCCGTAGAGCGCGGTGATGTTGGTGCTGATCCCCGGGTGCTCGTAGCCGGGTTCGAGGACGTCCGGGCCCTGGACGGGCGTCATGTCCCAGACCATGGCGGAGGTGTAGCCGTCGCTGCGCTCGAACTTCGCCCAGGCCCGCCGGGCGAGCGTGGCGTCGTTCAGCCGGGCGGCGGCGTAGGCGTCCTGGCGGGAGTGGCCCTGGAAGAGGAGGAGGTTGCCGAAGTTCTGGCCGTAGCGGGCGGCCTGTTCGGCCTTGGTGGCGTTGAAGTAGCGGCAGTAGTCGAGCCAGGCCGCGGTGAACTCCGGCATGTCGATGAGGTCGATGAGCTCGGCGCACATCTCGACCAGGCCGAACATGGCGGAGAGGTGGGAGACGCCGACGGCCGGTTTCTCCGCGACGGCGAAGCGGCCGGTGTCGAGGTCGTAGAGGGCGGTGCCCTGGACGAAGCCGTTGGGCTGGGCGGCGATGGTCTCCATGGTGGAGCGGAGCCGTGCCTCGGCCTTGGCGGCCCGGGGGCCGCCGCGTTCCCATTCGGTGAGCCAGGCGGCGGCGAGGCCGCTCCAGTCGGTGCCGAAGCCGATCGAGAGCGCGTGCCGGTCCGGGGTGTAGGGCTCGGTGCGGATCTTGCGGATGGGGTCGAGGACGAGGAAGGTCTCGTCGGAGTCGACGAGGTCGCGCATGAGGTCGCCGACGCGTTCGTCGGCGGTGAGGAAGTAGTAGGGGCGTCGGTAGACGGCGGTGGAGATGCGCTGTTGCTTGGCGCTGTCGGCGAAGTGCTGGACGCCGTGGCGGGTGCCGAGGCCGGCCCAGGCGCCGAGGTGGTAGACGTCGACCTCGCCGGTGTGGCGGGTCATGGCCTCGGCGAAGCGGAAGATGTCGGCGCGTCCGGAGCGGAGGTAGGCGTACCAGAGCCACAGGTCCGGCGAGAGTTCGGAGTTGTCCCAGGCGTAGCCGCCGACGTCGTACCGCCACTGGTGCCGGTCCTCGTCGTAGGTGTGCATGATGTCGCCGTAGTCCCAGAAGCCGTACCAGCGGCGCTGCTCCACCTGGTCCTTGTAGTAGGTGAAGAGGAGGTCGAGACGGTCCTCGATCCTCGCCCTGGCGGGGGTGGAGCGGTCCACCGGCGAGAAGAGGCCGCCGAAGACGCGGGCGCGGACGAGGTCCTCGGGGGCGACGGCGAGCTGCGGCGGGGTGCGGACGGCGGCGGCCTGGGCCACGAGCGTCCCGGCCGGTGGGGTCGTGGCGTTGGCCCAGAACATCAGCTCGCCGGTCCGGGCGATGCCGTAGGGGGTGCCGAAGCCGGGCTCGTGGTCCTCGTAGGTGATGTTGAGGCCTTCGAGCTGTTCGGGGTAGGTGTCCTGGCCGAGACCGTCGTGGTAGAAGCGCAGGTCCATGGGCTGTGCCTCGGGGGACCACAGCCAGAGGGTGACCTCGGCCTCGTCGCCGGCCGCGCCGCGGACGTCGAGCTGGGCGGGGTGCTTCTGCCAGAAGTCCCGCAGGCCGAAGGAGAGTCCGCCCGAGACGCCGCCGACGTAGCCGAAGCCGCTCGCGCGCCGGCCGCCGCCGGCCGGGATCCATCCGTGGCCGGCCTTGGTGCGCTTGCGGACGGTGAAGCCGTCGGCGGAGAGCTGGGAGAGGGTGTGGTCACCCCAGGTGGGCACGTGGGCGAGGCGGCTGGTCACGCGCTGGTCCCACGTCGCCGGGTCGGGCAGCTTCTCGCCCTTCACCTGGGCCTGGCGGACGGCGGCGCCGGGGTCACGGCGCAGACCGGTGATGCCCTGGACGGCCTCGGTGAGGAAGCCGGCGCCCTCACCGGCGAACCGGACGTGCCGGTCGTAGGCGGCGTCGCGCATCGGCACGGTGAAGCGGACCCCGAGGCCGCGGATGAAGTCGCCCTGCTTCCGGCCGGCGGCCTGCTCGCCGTCGTACGTGACGGTGTGGACCATCCGGAAGGACTCGGATCCGGCGTGGAAGTAGAGGCGGACCGAGAACGGCAGCAGGCGGCGGTCTCCCTTGCGGTGCTTGCCGTCGACGCGGACCACGGCGCGGACGGGGCCGCGCTGTTCGACGGTGGCGGCGGTGATCTCGCCGTCGAACCGCTCCCACCTGGCGTGGCCCTGGTCGCCGTCGTCGAGTTCGCCCTGCCGCAGGAGGACGAGCCGGCCGCCGGTGGCGATCGTCACGCCGCCGCGGGTGACGGACTCGACCAGCTTGCCGCCGTGCCTGCCGATGACGGCCCGGACGGTGCCGGTGTCGACGGTGATCCGGCGGCCGGTCTCCGTGACGGTGACGGTGCGCGTCCCGGTGGCGGGCGCGCCCGGGGCGAGGGTGAACCGTTCGGCGCCGGCCGCCTCGGGTCCGACGGCGTGGGCGGTCCATTTGAGGGAGCCGTCGGGCCAGCGTGCGGTGGTCCACGTCTGGACCGGGACCGGGGTGCCGTCGGCGGCGGTGAGCGCGAAGGCGGTGTCGGCGGCGTGGACACCCCTGGGCCAGGCCGCGCCGAAGGTGGAACCCCCGGCGGCTCCGAGCCCGCCGGGCTCCAGCCAGGTGACGGTGGCGGGACTCCCCTCGGCGGGCGTCGCGGATGCCGCCGCCCCGGTGCCGGGTGCCGCCCGGGCGGCCTCGCGGCCGAGGGCCCAGCTGAACGAGGTGGCGGCACCGGCGACGGCTGCGGCCTTGAGGAGGGAGCGGCGCGGGAGCGGGGACATGGGGCTCCTTTCACGTGCTTCGGGAAGGGACGGGGCCCGGTCGGCCCGGCGGGTACGGCACGCGGGGAGCCGGGCGCGGTGGGGCGGGTGGGGAGGTGCGGGACGCGGCGGTTCGGTGAGCGGGGTGTACGGAGTCGCGGTAGCGGTCGGACGGTGTGCGGGCGGCGGTACGGAGCCGGGGGCGCCGCAGGCGTCGTGAAGGACGGCCCCGGTCCGGGGTCCGGGGCGCGACGGGCCGGCCCCCCGGACCGGGGAGTGTGCGGGTACGGGCGGGCGCGGGTGCGGGGCGCCCGTGTCCTCGGACCGGTTTCAGACGGGGGCCGGGACGGCGCGGCGGCGTTCGACCGCCAGGGTCGCGGCGACCAGGATCCCCAGGGCCGGGAGGGCCAGCGGGGCGGAGAACCAGGCCGAGGCCGCGACGACGGCCAGGCCGCAGACCACGAGCAGCGAGCCCGCGGGGTCGCGCAGCCCGCGCCGGCCCGCCGACGCGAGGAGGCCCCGCCACCGCAGCCCCGGACGCCAGGCGGTCGCCGCGCGCAGCAGGGTGACGGTGAGCCAGAGGCCCGCGAGGACCCCGAGCGCCCCCGCGAGGCGTCCGCCGGGGACGGGAACGGACCGTACGAGCACCAGGTCCACCCCGAGCAGGGCCAGGATCGCCCAGGTGGCGAGGCCCACGAGCCAGCCGCCGCGCAGGGCGGCCCGCAGATCGGCGGCGAAGTGCCGCAGGCCGGTCTCCTCGTCACCGGTCCAGCGCCGCAGGTGCCCGGCGCCGGCGGCGAGCGCCGCGGGCAGGGTGACGAGCGGGAGGGCGGCGAGGGCGATCCACACGCCGACGAGGAGGCATTCGGCGAAGACCCCGAAGAGGACCGGGAAGCGGGCCCTCATCCCTTGAGCCCCGAGGTCGCCATGCCGTCGATGAGATGGCGCTGGAAGGCGAGGAAGAACGCGAGGACCGGGAGCAGCGCGACCAGCGACATCGCGATCATGCCTCCGTAGTTGGCGACGCCGTCCTGGTCGACGAACATCTTCAGGCCGAGGGAGACCGTGTACTTCTCGGGTTCGTTCAGGTAGATCAGCGGACCCAGGAAGTCGTTCCAGGCATTGATGAAGGTGAAGATCGCGCTGGTGATGAGCGCGGGCCGGCAGAGCGGCAGGACGATCGACCAGTAGATCCTCAGGTGTCCGCAGCCGTCGAGCCGTGCCGCCTCGTCCAGTTCCCTCGGCAGACCGCGCATGAACTGGAGCATCAGGAAGACGAAGAAGGCGTCGGTGGCCAGGTACTTGCCGAGCAGCAACGGCGTGTAGGTGTTGATGAGTTCGAGCTTCTGGAACAGCACGTACTGCGGGATGAGCAGGACGTGGTACGGCAGCAGCAGGGTGCCGATCATCAGGGTGAAGAGCAGGCCGCGCCCGGCGAAGCCGACCTTGGCGAAGGCGTAGGCGGCGAGCGAGCTGGAGACGGTCACGCCGATGACCGAACCGAGCGCCAGGAGGAGGGAGTTGCCGAAGAAGGTGGTGAGGGGGATGTCGGCGATGCCGTCGGCGAGCCGCCGGTAGTTGTCGGTGATCGGGTCGGTGGGGAACAGCTCCAGGCTGCCGACGATCTCGTCGTTCGGCTTGAAGGAGCCGCCGAGCACCCACACCACGGGATAGAGGACGACGGCGAGGACGGCCAGGGCTCCGAGGTGCCAGGCGACGGAACCGACCCTGCCCGCCGCGCCGGTCCTGGGTGCGTTGCGGGTGCGGTGGCCCCGCCCCGTGCGGGCTCCGGTGCGTGCGAGGCTCATCGGCCCGCCTCCTCGTAGTGCACCCAGCGCCGCTGGGACCAGAACAGGACCGCCGTGACCAGGGCGACGGCGAGCAGCAGCATCCAGGCCATCGCGGAGGCCAGGCCCATCCGGCTGTTCTCGAAGCCCTGGATGTAGAGGTAGCAGGTGTAGACGAGGGTGCCGTCGGCCGGGCCGCAGGCGTTGCCCTGGCTGCCGATGATGTAGGCGGACCCGAAGATCTGGAAGGAGTGGATGGTCTCCAGGAGCACGTTGAAGAACAGGACCGGGGAGATCATCGGCAGGGTGATGCTCCAGAACCGGCGCCAGGGGCCGGCTCCGTCGACCTGCGCCGCCTCGTACAGCTCGCGCGGCACCTGCTTGAGGCCGGCGAGGAAGATGACCATCGGGGCGCCGAACTGCCAGACCGTCAGGGCGACCAGGCTGTAGATGATCCGGTCGGGGTCGCCGATCCAGCCGCCGGCCTCCAGGCCGAACAGCTGCTGCGTCCGGTCGACGGCGGCGCCGTCGGAGAAGATCGCGCGCCAGACGATGGCGACGGAGACGCTGGCACCGATGAGTGAGGGCGCGTAGAACGCGGCCCGGTAGAAGCCCTGGCCGCGCCGGCTCTGGTCGAGGAGCAGGGCGACACCGAGCGCCGCGGCCAGTTTGAGGGGGGTCCCGATGACGACGTACCAGCCGGTGACCTCGACGGAGGTGCGCCAGCGGGGGTCGCCGAACATCTCGGTGAAGTTGTCGAGGCCGATCCACCGCGGGGCGTCGAAGAGGTTGTAGTCGGTGAAGGCGAAGTAGAGCGAGGCGGCCATCGGGCCCGCGGTGAGCAGCAGGAAACCCGCGATCCACGGTGACATGAAGAGGTAGCCGGCGAGGTTCTCGCGGCGGGCCCGCCGGGAGCGGCCGGCGCGGCCCGGCGGCCGGGGCGGACGGCCGCCGGGCACGGGGCCGGCGCCCGCGGTCCCCCGGTCCGGCGGGGAGTCCGGTCCGGGGCGCGGTGCGGGGGCGGGTACGGAGGTCACGGCGGCGTCCATCAGACGGAGAGGGCCGTCTTCGCCTCGGTGAAGTACCGCTTCACCGCGTCGGGTACGGGCCGCTCGCCGAGGGACATCTCCTCGGAGAGGCGCAGGAAGGCGGCCTCGCAGACGTCGGCGCCCGCGGGGTGGGGGGTGATGGGTTCCAGGACGCGGGACGCCACGAGCTGCTGCTCGTAGGCGGCGATCTGCTTGCCGACCGGGTCGCCGGGCGCGTACGCCTCGAACTGGGCGGTGGTGGCGGGGACGCCCCGGTCGTAACCCATGATCCGGCCGACCTCGGGGTCGTGGACCATGAAGTCGATGAACCGGGCGACCTCCCTGGGGTGCTTGGTGCGCCGGGAGCCGCTGAGCATGAGGGAGCCGAGGTACTGCCCGGTCCTGCGGCCGTCGGTGGTGGGGATGGGGGCGAGTCCGTACTCGCTCCTGCCCTCGGAGGCGTAGCGGATGGTGAAGTTGTCCCAGGTGAACTCGCAGGCCGCGAGTCCGGCGGTGACCGCCGACCTGGGCTTGGCCTGGATGGTCCGCTTGGGGTCGGCGTAGACGCCGGACCTGACCCGCTCGAAGCCCCTGGTCCACCAGTCGGTGAGGTCGGCCTCGGTGAAGCCGAGCCCGGAGGTGGTGAAGAAGGCCTTGCCGTGCTGGCGCAGGTAGAGGTCGTACAGGTACATGATCCCGTACGGTCCGGCGTCGCCGGCCCGGCCCTGGCGTTCCTTGATGCGGGCGAGGGCGTCGTGGTACTCGTCCCAGGTCCAGCCGGGCTTCGGGGCGACACCGGCCCGGGTGAAGACGGTCCGGTCGACGACGAGGGCCATCGAGTTGCTGCCGACGGGGACGCCGAGGAGTTTGCCGTCGACCTCGCCGAACTTCTCCAGGCCGGCCCGGAAGCCGTCGAGGCGCAGGTTCCCCTGCTCGACCTGCTCGCGCAGGTCGAGCAGCACGTTCTTGGCGTCGTACTTGCGCAGGAAGCCGATCGCGTTCTGGAAGACGTCCGGCGTGTTGCCGCCCGACGCCTGGGTGTTGAACTTCTTCCAGAAGTCGGCGTAGGGCTGGAAGTCCGTCCTGATCCTGATCTTCGGATACTTCTTCTCGAAGAGGGCGATGGACCGGTTGATCCGCTGGGCGCGGTCGTCGGAGCCCCACCAGGTGTACCGGAGGGTGACGGTGCCGTCCCCGGAGCCGGCTCCCGTGCCGCAGCCCGCCGCGGTCAGGCCGAGTGCCGCCGCCGAGCCGCCCGCCACCTTCAGCAGACTCCGACGGCCAACAGTGCCTTGAGTGCGCACAGTTCGTCCTCCCGCGCATGTGATTAGAACGTTTCAGGAAAGCGCTTGCTGGGACAAAGTAGGGTTGCTCGCCAGCCGCGTCAACGCTTCGGACAGGATCGCCGGGATCTTTCGAAGCGCTTGCGGCGACCGCAGGGCAGGCCTGTGCTGAAAGGATTCAACCTCCCCGGGCGAGGCGTTCGGGGCGCTCGGGTGTACCGGATGTGGCATGCCAGTCCCCCTCGTTCGAGATTTCGACCCATGGCCGTATGTCCGGACGAGAACGTAGGAGGGTGGCGGCGGGCCGTCAATGGACCACCCGCGCGGAAACGGCCCGGTGCCGGGCGGGCCCCTTCACGGGGTCCACCCGGCACCGTCGTACGCGCGGCCGCTCCTGGCGGGGCGGGCTGTTATTCGAGCAGCTCCGCGTACGAGCCCATGGCCAGGGCGATGTCCGCCTGGGCCCAGAACCGGTGGTAGGTGAAGACGGGGGCGGCGCCGCCCGCCAGGTAGGCCTCGATCTTCGGCCAGGCCGGGTCGTCCTGGTAGAAGGAGCGGATCGAGGCGAAGGTGGAGGTGGAGTTCACCGGGTCGCCGTTGGGCATGACGCCGGTCCAGCCGCTGGGGACGTGGACGGGGTCGTCGAACCGGTTGTAGTCGGCGCGGGTCTCCGGGACGGCGATGCCCAGCGGGTCCTGGTGGTGCTGCCACATGCCGTCGAGGAGGGCCTTGGCGACGCGCTTGGCCTCGGCGTGGCCGGACTTGGCCGCGTAGTAGGTCAGGGTCTTGGCGTAGGCGGCGGCGACGCCGACGTCCTCGGTGTAGTCGGCGACGGTGACGTGCAGCCCGTTGTTGGCACCGGGGCTCGCCGGGTTCCAGGTGTCGGGCGCGCCGGACCACTGGAGGGTGGACGGGATGCGGTAGGTGCCGTCCGGGTTGATCGTGGTCTTGGAGAGCGCCCAGGTGACCCACTTGTCGAGGACGGTCTTCGCCTCGGCGTCACCGGTCTGCTGGTAGTACTCGGCGACGCGCTCCATCGACCAGGCCTGGAAGCCGAACCACTGGTTCGACGCCGGGTCGTGGTAGACGGGCTTCTCGTCGTAGAACATGCCGTAGAAGGTGGGCGTACCGGCCGGCGGGGTGGCGTACCGGCCCTGCCAGCTGTTGGTGGCGCCGCCCGCGATGGCGCCCTCGCTCGACTGGAGCCAGCGGTAGAACTCCAGCTGCCGGTCGAGGCTGGTCGCCCAGTCCGACTGGCCGGTCGCCGACTTGGGCTTGAGCGGGGCGTAGGAGCTCAGCGCGTAGGCGGCGAGCGGGTTCTGGTAGCCGCTGTGGTTGTGGCTGGAACCGATGCGCCAGGACCACCCGGCCGAGGTGTCGGTGGCTCCGCCCCAGGCGTAGTACCAGGACATCAGGTAGTGGGCGCTGTTCTTGCCGGTGCCGGCCGGGCAGGCGGTCGGTCCGACGCAGTTGCCGATCTTCTTGAAGTACTTGTCGAACATCGCGTAGCGCAGGTAGTCGCCCATCTTGGCGGCCTTGGCGACCGTTCCGGCGACCTGGCCGCCCTTGCCCTGCTGCTTGGCCCACAGGTCGGCCCAGTAGGCGGCCTGCACGGCGCGGGCGTCGGCGTCGGGGGCGTTGGTGAACTTCCACTGCCGGGCGTAGGAGGCGTCCCCGGTGAAGAG
The DNA here is from genome assembly GCF_031178505.1 of Streptomyces sp. GTDB lineage: Bacteria > Actinomycetota > Actinomycetes > Streptomycetales > Streptomycetaceae > Streptomyces > Streptomyces gulbargensis. The sequence continues at coordinate 12,879 of NZ_JAPSIW010000019.1, forward strand.
GTCCAGGTAGCCGTTCCTGCCGCCGTAGGAGAAGTTGTCGCAGGTGGGGTGGGTGACGGTCTCCCAGACGGACTCCTGCGGGCCGCGCTGGAAGGTGTTGATGTACGACGGGCCGGTGGCCGTCGGGCCCGCGGAGCACTTCCCCGGCTCGTTGCCGAAGCCGTAGACGTTGTCGACGTCCTGGATCCAGTGCATGCCGTAGAGGTCGTCGGTGCCGTAGGCGCTCTTGAGTTCCGCGGCGATCGGGTCGGATCCCGAGGTGACCCCGGAGTCGAGCCGTGCCGGGTACTGCGAGGGCAGGTCCCACTCGGGGGCGTAGGTGGCCGGTTTGGAAGCGTTGTACGAGGAGGTGGTGGGCTGGTCGGCACGGGTGGGGATCATGAATTTCTCCATGGTCTCCCAGGCGCCGTTGAACTTGGTCCAGTCACCGGTGATCTTGCCGTACATGGCCTGGAGCCAGATGAGGTAGCTGTACGCCTCCGAGGTCGTCTCGTGCCCGTGGTCGGGGGCCTCGACGATCAGGGTCTCCACCGAGTGGTACGGGATGCCCTCGGGCGAGAAGTAGCCGTGGGCCGGGTTGGTGATCTTCCCGTACAGGTCGAGGAAGCGGGCGTCGTAGGTGGAGCCGGCGGCCAGCTGGGCCACGGTGACCTCCGCCTTGGCGTGGCCCGGGGCGGTGGCGGTGAAGACGGCGGTGCCGGTGCCGGTGGCGGCCGCCGCGACGGTCACCTTCTGGGCGGTGTTCCAGTTCGCCGGGGTGAAGGTGAGGGAGGCCGGGGTGGCGCTGAGGCCCGTGGTGCCAGAGGTGCGGGCGACGCTCACGGTGACGTTCGCGGCCGGCCGGGTGGAGAGCTTCAGGTCGAAGGTGCCGGTGGAGCCCTGGCGTACGGAGAGCGTGGCGGGGGCGGCGACGAGGGCGGGTCCGGCGGCGACGGTGATGCCGACGGGTGCGGACTCGGCCGAGGCGCCGAGGCTGTCGAAGGCCCGGGCGTAGAGGGAGTGGGCGCCGGCGGCCAGGCCGGTGGCGCCGAGGGTGAAGGGGGCGGTGGTGTCCGTCCCGAGGAGGGTGGTGTCGCTGTAGAACTCCACCTTCTCGACGGTGGCCCCGTCGGCCGCGGCGGCGGTGGCGGCGAGCGGCACCGGGTCGCCCTCGGTGAAGACGGCACCGGCGGCCGGACTGGTGAGCACGGCGACCGGGGGCTGGTGGGCGCCGGCGCAGGGGGTGCCGTTGACCGCGAACGAGGCCGGGGCGGCGTTGGCGCCGGTGTAGGTGAACTGGGCGCCCGTGGTGACGGCCGCTCCGGCGGCGACGGTGCCGTTCCAGGACGCGTTGGTGACGGTGACGTTCTTGCCGGACTGGGACCAGAGGCCGCTCCAGCCGTTGGTGAGCTTCTGGTCACCGGTGTAGGCGTAGGTGAGGGTCCAGCCGTTCAGGGGCGTGGACGACCGGTTGGTGAGGGTGAGTTCGGCGGTGAAGCCCGAACCCCAGTCGCTGGTCCGGTAGTCGACGCTGCACTGCACGGCGGCGGCGGCCCGCGCGGTGCTGGTGCCGGCGGCGCCGGCGGCCAGGAGGCCGAGGGGGAGCGAGAGGGCCGCGGCCAGCGCGGTCAGGGATCTGCGGGGCCTCGAGCGTGTTCGTGGCATGGGGGTGGTTCTCCTCGCGGCTCGGGAGGTCGGGGATGCGAGAGCAGGAGACGGTCAAGCCTTGAACCAGTGGGAGCGCTCCCACTGTGCAGTTGGGCCGCAACGCCGTCAAGGTGCGTGAAGAGTCGAAGTCAGTCGGCGAGAAATTTACCCGGGGCCTCTTTTGCTTGGCGGCCGTTGGCGCTACGGTCTGGCCGACCAGTGGGAGCGGTTCCATCACTCGGCACACCGTCAGGGGTGTGCCCTCGCTGTGAGGACTCGCTCATGCGCCATCCCCCACGCCTGTCCGCGCTGCTCGCAGGAGCGGCGCTCACGATGGTGAGCAGCACGCTCGCCCTCATGGGTACGGCCTCAGGAGCCGCGGCCGCGCCCAGCTGCACGGTGGAGTACTCGGTCACGAACCAGTGGACCGGGGGCTTCCAGGGCGCCGTCACCGTCACCAACGGCGGCGCCGCGCTCGACGGGTGGAGCCTCGGCTTCTCCTTCCCGGCCGGCCAGGTCGTCGGCCAGGGCTGGGGCGGCGCGTGGTCCCAGTCGGGTGCCGCCGTGACCGTACGGAACGAGAGCTGGAACGGCTCGCTCGGTACGGGGGCGAAGGCGGCGACCGGTTTCATCGCCTCCTGGACGGGGGCGAACCCGGCCCCCACCGCCTTCACGCTCAACGGCACGCCCTGCACCACCGCCGGGACCCCGACGCCCACCCCGACCGACCCCGGCCCGACCCCCACCCCGACCACCCCGACGACTCCACCGACCACTCCCCCGACCACTCCGCCCACCACTCCCCCGGCCCCGGTCACCGGCGCTCCCGAACTCGGCGTCAGCCAGAACCGTTTCGTCGACCAGAACGGCGCGACCCGCCGTCTGCTCGGCGTCAACCGGTCCGGCGGTGAATTCGCCTGCGTCCAGGGCTACGGGATCTGGGACGGTCCCGTCGACGACGCCTCGATCCGGGCCATCGCGGGCTGGAAGGCCAACACCGTCCGCATTCCCCTCAACGAGGAGTGCTGGCTCGGCCACGGGAACATCAAGCCCGAGTACCGCGGCACGGCGTACGTGAACGCGGTCAAGGACCTGGTGAACCGGATCCTCGCCCACGGCATGACCCCCGTGGTCGAACTGCACTGGACCTACGGGCAGTACACCGGGAACTCCGCGGGCTGCGCCGACGTGCACGCCTCCTGCCAGAAGCCGATGCCGAACGCCCGGTACACACCGGAGTTCTGGACCTCGGTCGCCCAGACCTTCAAGCACGACCGGCGGGTCGTCTTCGACCTGTTCAACGAGCCCTACCCGGACCGGGCCACCCCCACCGCCGCCCAGGCATGGGCCTGCTGGCGCGACGGCGGCACCTGCCCGGGCATCGGCTACGAGGTCGCCGGCATGCAGGACCTGGTCGACGCGGTCCGCGCCACCGGTGCGACCAACCTCGTCCTCGTCCCCGGCATCGCCTACTCCAACGACCTGAGCCAGTGGCTCAGGTACCGCCCCACGGACCCGGCGGGCAATCTGGCCGCCGCCTGGCACGTCTACAACTTCAACACCTGCTCCACCGAGACGTGCTGGAACGACACCCTCGCCCCCGTGGCCGCCGAGGTACCTCTGCTCGCGGGCGAGATCGGTGAGAACACCTGCGGACACGCGTTCATCGACCGCGTCATGAAGTGGTTCGACGACCGCGGCCTGTCGTACCTGGGCTGGACCTGGAACACGTGGAACTGCAACTCCGGTCCCGCGCTGATCAGTTCGTACGACGGCACCCCCACCGCATTCGGCATCGGGCTGCGCGACCACCTGCGCGCCCTCACTCCCTGAGAGGAACCCCCACTCCCATGAGCCGCACGAAGAACCGCACCGCCCTGCTGGCGGCGCTCGGCCTGATCGCCGCCACCGGCGCCACGGCCACCGCGCTCGGCACCGCCTCCGCCGGCGCCGCCGCAGCAGGATGCAAGGTCGACTATCAGATCGCCAACCAGTGGAACACCGGCTTCACCGCCAACGTCACCGTCACCAACCTCGGGGACCCGGTCAGCGCCTGGACGCTGGGCTGGTCCTACGCCGGCGACCAGAAGGTCGGTCAGGGCTGGAACGCCACGCTCGCCCAGTCCGGTGCCGCCGTCACCGCGAAGAACCTCTCGTACAACGGGGCGCTCGCGACCGGCGGTTCGACGTCCTTCGGCTTCAACGCCACCTACAGCGGCACCAACGCCCTTCCGGCGAGCTTCACGCTCAACGGCGTGACCTGCACCGGCTCGGTGCCGCCCACCACGCCACCGACGACCCCGCCGACCACTCCCCCGACGACACCGCCCACCACGCCGCCGCCCGCCGGGACGAAGGCCGACAACCCGTACGCGGGCGCCAAGGTGTACGTGAACCCGGAGTGGTCCGCCAAGGCGGCCGCCGAGCCGGGCGGCACCAAGGTCTCGAACCAGCCCACCGGTGTCTGGCTCGACCGCATCGCCGCGATCAACGGCGCCAACGGCTCCATGGGCCTGCGCGCCCACCTCGACGAGGCCCTGCGGCAGAAGGGCAGCGGCGAGCTCGTCGTCCAGCTGGTCATCTACAACCTGCCCGGCCGCGACTGTGCGGCGCTCGCCTCCAACGGCGAGCTGGGACCGACGGAGATAGGCCGCTACAAGACGGAGTACATCGACCCGATCGCCGCGATCCTCGCCGACCCGAAGTACGCGGGCCTGCGCATCGTCACCACCGTCGAGATCGACTCGCTGCCCAACCTCGTGACGAACGTCGCCGGCCGCCCCACCGAGACGGCCAACTGCAACGTGATGAAGGAGAACGGCAACTACATCAAGGGCGTCGGCTACGCGCTGGCCAAGCTCGGCGCGATCCCCCACGTCTACAACTACGTCGACGCCGGTCACCACGGCTGGCTCGGCTGGGACTCCAACTTCGGCCCGTCCGCCGAGCTCTTCAAGCAGGCGGCGACCGCCGAGGGCTCCACGGTCGCCAACGTCCACGGCTTCATCGTGAACACGGCGAACTACAGCGCCCTGAAGGAGGAGAACTTCAAGATCACCGACAGCGTCAACGGCACCTCCGTGCGCACGTCGAAGTGGATCGACTGGAACCAGTACACCGACGAGCTGTCCTACGCCCAGGCGATGCGGGCCAAGCTGGTCTCGCTCGGCTTCGACAGCAACCTCGGCATGCTGATCGACACCTCCCGCAACGGCTGGGGCGGCGCCCAGCGTCCCACCGGCCCGGGCGCGACGACCAGCGTCGACACCTACGTCAACGGCGGCCGGTACGACCGGCGCATCCACCTCGGCAACTGGTGCAACCAGGCCGGGGCGGGCCTCGGCGAGCGGCCCCAGGCGGCGCCCGCCGCCGGCATCGACGCGTACGTCTGGATGAAGCCCCCGGGCGAGTCCGACGGCGCCAGCAAGGAGATCCCGAACACCGAGGGCAAGGGCTTCGACCGCATGTGCGACCCGACGTACACGGGCAACCCCCGCAACGGCAACAGCATGTCCGGCGCCCTGCCGGACGCGCCGCTGTCCGGCAAGTGGTTCTCGGCCCAGTTCCAGGAGCTCCTGAAGAACGCGCACCCCGCGCTGTAACACCCCGGCAGGTGCCGTACCCGGTCCGGAGGGCGGGGTGCGGCACCTGTCCGCGTGCCCGCGTGCCTCCGCCATTGGTCCGACGAATGTCGGCGGGCCCGCCTGGTTGACGCGCGTCAACCACGGACGCCACCCTGCGCATGGCAGGTGCACGTCATCGTGCACATTCCCGCGCAGATGGAGGACCGCACGATGCACGCACGCGCTCCCCGCCCGATCCTTCCCCGCCTCCTGCTCACCCTCGCCCTGCTCGCCGCCGGCCTCGCGGCCGTCGTCGCGACCCCGGGCACCGCCCGGGCCGACGGCTGCTACACCTGGTCGCGCACCCTCTCCCAGGGCGCCTCCGGCGCCGATGTGACCCAGCTGCAGATCCGCGTGGCCGGTCATCCCGGCTACGGCGGCGTGCTCGCGATCGACGGCTCCTACGGACCCGCCACCACGGCCGCCGTGAAACGCTTCCAGACCGCCTACGGTCTGAGTGCCGACGGCGTCGCCGGACCCGCCACCTTCGGCAAGATCTACGAGCTCCAGGACGACGACTGCACGCCGGTCCACTTCTCCTACGCGGAACTGAACAACTGCAACACCACCTGGGCGGGCGGCGCGGTCAGCGCCACCACCGCCAAGGCCAACGCCCTGCGCACGATGTGGAAGCTGGAGGCCCTGCGCCACGCCCTGGGCGACGAACCGATCCGGGTCACCAGCGGCTTCCGCAGCCACGCCTGCAACGACGCCGTCGGGGGCGCCTCGACCAGCCGGCACCTCTACGGCGACGCCGCGGACCTCGGCTCCGGCCCGCACTCGCTCTGCCGCCTCGCCCAGCAGGCCCGGAACCACGGCTTCAACGGCATCCTCGGCCCCGGCTACCCGGGCCACGACGACCACACCCACGTCGACCACCGGAGCAGCCGCTTCTGGTCCGCCTCCAGCTGCGGCATCTGACCGCCCCGCAGGGCCCCGCGCGGCCCCGGCCCCGCCCGTCACGGGCGGAGCCGGGGCCGTCCCCGCGCGTGACGGACGCCCCCTAGGATCCGGACACGGCCCGGCAGGAGTCCCGTACCACCAGCTCCGTCGGCAGCACCCGGCGGCGCGGTTCCTCCGGGGTCCCGGCGATCTCCCGGAGCAGCATGCGCGCCATGGTGCGGCCCATCTCCTCGATGGGCTGGCGCACACTCGTCAGCGGCGGGTCCATGAGCCGGGCCACCGGTGAGTCGTCGACGCCGACCAGGGCCACGTCGTGGGGCACCCGGCGGCCCGCCTCACGCAGGACGCCGCGCGCGCCGGCGGCCATCACGTCGGAGGCCACGAAGACCGCGTCCAGGTCCGGTCTGCGGTCGAGCAGCCCCCGCATCGCCCGCCGACCGCCCTCCTCCGTGAAGTCACCGGCCGACACCAGGGAGTTGTCCGGGATCCGCCCGGCCTCCGCGAGCCCGGCCATGTAACCGCCGAGCCGGGCGCGTGCCACGTACATGTCGAGGGGTCCGGTGACGGTCGCGATCCGGTCCCGGCCGCGGGCCACGAGGTGGGCGACGGCGGCACGGCCCGCGCCGATGTTGTCGGTGTCGACGTACGGGACCGGTTCGGCCTCCGAGCGGCGGCCGTTCATGACGACGGGAATGCCGAGTTCGCGGATCCGGTCGGGCAGCGGGTCGTCGCCGTGCACCGAGGCGAGGAGGACCCCGTCGACGCGCTGGGCGGCGAGGTACTGTTCGAAGCGCTGCCGCTCCTGCTCGCTGCGCACCAGAGTCAGAAGCAACTGCCTGTCGGCGTCGGCGAGTTCGGCGCTCACCCCGCGGATGAGGTCGAGAAAGTACGGTTCGGCGAACAGCCGGGCCTCGGCCTCGGGGATGACGAGCGCGATCGCGTCGGTACGGCTGCCGGCGAGGGCCCGGGCCGCCTGGTTGGGGACGTAGCCGAGTTCGGCCACGGCGCGGGCGACGGCCCGTCTGGCCTGTTCGCTCACCCGGGGGGAGCCGTTGATGACCCGGGAGACCGTGCCCCTGCCGACGCCCGCCCGGGCCGCGACCTGCTCCAGGGTGGGCCTGCCGCCCTGCCGTCCGCTCACCACTCCCGCACTCCCCTCCTTGGCCGGCGCGCACCCCTCGGCCCGGCGCGGCCGGCGGCACTCGGCAGCCGCGGCGCGGCACCGTTCAAGCCATGGGAGCGCTCCCACCCTAGCGTGGAAAACGGCTCCCCGTCACGCCGGTTGCGTTCAGGAGATGACGTGAGGTCCCGCCCCCGGGGACGCGAAACCCCCGTAAAACCTTCCGGTAACGAATCCGCGTTCATGTCTTGACACGTGCACCCGCCCGGCGGCAACCTTCCGGCAACGACGTGGGAGCGCTCCCATCAGGGGGGTGCGGACACAGCCCGCTCCACCGGTCCCGGCAGGGCCACGCCGAGCCGCGGGAGGCCGGCCGGAGCTTCGGGCGCACAACGGGCACCACCTGGGACGAGGAGAGTGGAATGCGCACTTCCAGCAGCAGACGCGGACGCCGGCCCCTGATCACGGCGGTCGCCGCCGCCGTCACCGGCACGGTCCTGCTCAGTGGTTGCGGCAGCGACGGCGACGACGCCGCCGCGGGCAAGGACGGCGGCACGATCACGCTGCGGGTCGGGACCTTCGGTTCCTTCGGTTACGACGACAAGACCGGCGCGAAGCTCTACGCCGAGTACGAGCGGCTCCACCCGAACATCAAGATCGAGGAGTCGAACGTCGCCGACGGCCAGAAATACTGGGACACGCTGAAGCTGCGCCTCTCCCGCAACAGCGGCCTCGCCGACATCCAGGCCATCGAGGTCGGCTACATCGCCGAGGCGACCGGCGAGACCATGGCCGGCAAGTGGGTCGACCTGGGCAAGGAGGGCGGCGCCGACGTCTCGAAGTTCCTGGACTGGAAGGTCAAGCAGGCCACCACCGCCGACGGCAAGGTCATCGGCCTCGGCACCGACATCGGCCCGATGGCCATCTGCTACAACAAGGACCTCTTCGCCAAGGCCCAGTTGCCCACCGACCGCGACGAGGTCGCCAAGCTCTGGGCCGGCGACTGGGCGAAGTTCCTCGCGACCGGCGAGACGTACAAGAAGAACGCCCCGGCCGGCACCGCCTTCCACGACTCCGCGAGCGGCCTGTTCAACGCCGTCGTCGCCAGCGACCCCGTCCAGTACGCCGACGCGAGCGGCAAGCTCGGCTGGGAGAACAGCCCCGGCGTGAAGAAGGCCTGGAACACGGCGGTCGAGGCGGCCCAGGGCGGACTGACCGCCAAACTGCGCCAGTTCGACGAGAAGGGCACCTGGAACGCGGCGTTCAAGAACTCGAAGTTCGCCACCGTCGCCTGCCCCAGCTGGATGACCGGCATCATCAAGGACCAGGCCGGCCCCGCCAACCAGGGCAAGTGGGACATCGCCGCGCCGCCGGTCGCCGGCAACTGGGGCGGTGCCTTCCTCGCCGTGCCCAAGTCCGGCAAGCACGCCAAGGAGGCCGCCGCCCTCGCCGCCTGGCTGACCGCTCCGGAGCAGCACGCCAAGGTCTTCGCGGTGAACGGCAACATCCCCTCCTCCAAGGACACGCTCACCTCCTCGGCGGTGCAGGAGGCCAAGCTGCCGTACTTCGGTGACACCCCCGTCGGCAAGATCTTCTCGTCCGCCGCGGCCGGCATCCGGCCCGCCTCCATCAGCCGCTGGGACGGCCAGGTGAAGACCTTCCTCACCGACAACGGCATCCTCGACATCGAGCAGCGCGGCACCGACCCGGCCAAGGCCTGGGAGAACGTCAAGAAGCTGATCGAGGACAAGATCGACCAGTAGCGGGGGCCGGGTGCCGGTCCCGGCCGCCCGTCGGCGGGGACCGGCACCCGACCGCACCACCGCACGCATCGACCTGGAAGGACGCCCCCGTGGCCACCTCCGTTCGGGCGGGCCGGGACGGTTCCCCGCCGCCCGCAGCACCGCTCTCCTCCCCCGGCCCGCGCGGTCGGCGAGCCGCCCCGGGCGGCCGGCGCAGCACCCTCTACCGCTGGGACCTCAAGGCGACCCCGTACGTCTTCGTCGCCCCCTTCTTCCTCACCTTCGCCGCCTTCGGCCTCTTCCCGCTGATCTACACCGGCTGGCTCTCGCTCCACCGCGTGGAACTCGGCGGCGACGCCTCCTGGAAGGGACTCGAGAACTACTCCGACCTCGCGACCAGCGAGTTCTTCTGGAACGCGCTCCTGAACACCTTCACCATCGGCGTGATCTCGACCGTTCCCCAGCTGCTCATGGCCCTCGGCCTGGCGCACCTGCTGAACTACAAGCTCCGGGCCCGGGGTTTCTTCCGGGTCGCGATCCTCGCCCCGTACGCCACCTCGATCGCGGCGGCGACCCTGGTCTTCGCCCAGCTGTTCAACACCGACTACGGCATGATCAACGGCCTGCTCGGCTGGTTCGGCTTCGACCCGGTGAACTGGGAGTCGTCCAAGTGGCCGGCGCAGATCGCCATCTCGGTGATCGTCACCTGGCGCTGGACCGGCTACAACGCGCTCATCTACCTGGCGGCGATGCAGGCCGTACCGCAGGACCTGTACGAGGCGGCCTCGCTCGACGGCGCCTCCCGCTGGCGCCAGTTCCTCAGCGTCACCATCCCGTCGATCCGGCCGACGATCCTCTTCACCATCATCGTCTCCACCATCGGCGCCACCCAGCTGTTCGGCGAGCCCATGCTGTACGGCGGCAGCGTCGGCATCAGCGGCGGCAGCGGCAACCAGTTCCAGACGCTGAGCCTGCTGATGTACGAGAAGGGATGGGTCACCGGCGCGCTGGGCCAGGCCTCGGCCATCGCGTGGGTCATGCTGCTGCTCCTGCTCCTGATCGGCGGCGTCCAGGCACTCGTCTCCCGCCACCACCGCAAGAAGCTGGGGAGCTGACCTCATGGCCCGCACACTCGACACGACGCCCGCCGAGCCGACGGCCCCGGCGGTGCCCGCACCGCCGCGCGGACGGTTCCGTCCGTCGGCCGGCCGGCAGCACCACGCGGGGCCGCTCACCTACGTCCTGCTGGCCGCGGCCGCCTTCGTCTCCCTCTTCCCGCTGTACTGGAACGTGGTCGCCGCCTCGCACACCGGCGAGCGGGTCGTGGAGGCCCCGGCGCCGCTGCTGCCCGGTCCCCGGCTCCTGGACAACCTCGCCTTCGCCTGGGACCAGGTCGACATGGGCGAGGCGCTGATCAACACCACGATCGTGGCGAGCCTGGTCGCGCTCTCCACGGTCCTGTTCTCCACCCTGGCCGGGTTCGCCTTCGCCAAACTGCCGTTCCGGGGGCGCACCATGCTGCTCTCCCTGGTGGTGGCCACGATGACGATCCCACCGCAGCTCAGCGTCATCCCGCTCTACCGGATCATCACCGACCTGGGCTGGGTCGACCAGCTCCAGTCCGTGGTGCTGCCCTCGCTGGTCGCGGCCTTCGGCGTCTTCTTCATGCGCCAGTTCCTGGTGGAGGCGCTGCCGGTCGAGCTGGTGGAGGCGGCCCGCATGGACGGGGCGCACAGCCTGCGGATCATCTGGCACGTGGTCTTCCCCGTGGCCCGCCCCGCCATGGCCGTCCTCGGCATGCTGGTCTTCGTCCAGTCCTGGAACGACTTCTTCTGGCCGTTCATCGCGCTCACCCCGGACGGCAGCCCCACCCTCCAGGTGGCGCTGGCCGGGCTCGGCGCGGGGAACCACAGCGTGGACCACGCGATCGTGCTGACCGGCGCCCTCATATCCACCGTGCCGCTGCTGCTCGTCTTCGCCTTCCTGGGCAAACACATCGTCGGCGGCATCACGGCGGGCGCCGTCAAGAGCTGACCGTCCCGCCCGTCGCGCGCCGCGCGCGTCCCCATCCGTCCCCGGATCCCCCACGGCCCGTCGCAGACGCCGGGCCGTGGGAGGACCGACCCGTACCCCGTTGGGAGCCCCCTCCTATGACCGCGTCCGAAACCCGGCCGCTCACCGCCACCCGCTCGTTCCCGCCCGACTTCCTGTGGGGCGCCGCCACCGCCGCGTACCAGATCGAGGGGGCGGCCCGGGAGGACGGCCGGACCCCGTCCATCTGGGACACCTTCTCGCACACGCCCGGCAAGGTCTTCGAGGGGCACACCGGGGACGTGGCCGTGGACCACTACCACCGGTTCCGCGAGGACGTCGCGCTCATGGCCGAACTGGGCCTGAACGCCTACCGGTTCTCCGTCTCCTGGTCCCGGGTGCAGCCGACCGGGCGGGGCCCGGCCGTCCAGAAGGGCCTGGACTTCTACCGGGCGCTCGTGGACGAGCTGCTCGCCGCCGGGATCGAGCCGGCCCTGACCCTCTACCACTGGGACCTGCCGCAGGAGCTGGAGGACGCGGGCGGCTGGCCGGAGCGTGCGACCGCCGAGCGGTTCGCCGAGTACGCGGCCATCGTGGCCGGGGCGGTCGGTGACCGGGTGAAGCGGTGGACCACGCTCAACGAGCCCTGGTGCAGCGCCTTCCTGGGGTACGGCTCCGGCGTCCACGCCCCGGGCCGCACCGATCCGGTGGCCGCCCTGCGGGCCGCCCATCACCTCAACCTGGGTCACGGGCTCGCGGTGCAGGCGCTGCGGGCGGCGCTGCCGGCGGACCGTCAGGTCGCCGTCTCGCTCAACCTGCACGAGGTGCGGCCGCTCACGGCTTCGGCCGGGGACCGGGAGGCGGCCCGCCGGATCGACGCCGTCGGCAACCGGATCTGGCTGGGCCCGATGCTGGAGGGCGCCTATCCGCAGGACCTGCTGGCCGACACGGCGCATCTGACGGACTGGTCGTTCGTCCGGCCCGGGGACACGGCGGCGGCGCACCAGCCGCTGGACCTGCTGGCGGTCAACTACTACACGCCGACGGTGGTCTCGCAGGTCGCGGAGGGTGCGGAGAAGCCGCAGGACGACGGCCACGGGAACAGCGCGTTCTCGCCGTGGCCGGGGGCGGACTCGGTCGCCTTCCACCGCGCGCCGGGCGAGCCGACGGCGATGGGCTGGGCGGTGGACCCGAGCGCCCTGTACGACCTGCTGACCCGGATCTCCGCCGCGTACCCCGACCTTCCGCTGGTGATCAGCGAGAACGGTGCGGCGTACGAGGACGTGGTCGGCGAGGACGGTACGGTGCACGACCCGCAGCGCGCCGCGTACGTGCACGCGCACCTGGAGGCGGTGCACCGGGCGATGGCCGACGGGGCGGACGTGCGCGGCTACTTCCTGTGGTCGCTGCTGGACAACTTCGAGTGGGCGTACGGGTACGCCAAGCGGTTCGGCGCGGTGCACGTGGACTACGGGACGCTGGAGCGCACGCCGAAGTCGAGTGCGCGGTGGTACGCGCGGGTGGCGCGTTCGGGTGAGCTGCACGCCCCGGACGGCGTCTGATCCCCGGCCGGGCACCCGGCGGGGGCCGTGCCGGTGGTTCCGGCACGGCCCCCGGTCGCGGGTGCGGGCGTCGGTCAGATGTCGATGACGCGGTAGCCGATCACGTACACACCGCCGGAGCCCTCGACCGTGCGCCACTGCGTCTCGGCGCCGACCTCGCTGCCGGTGACGAGCGTGGCGCCGAGCTTGTCGTCGCCGCTGGTGGAGTCGTAGTCCCACAGGGTCATCGTGCGGGCCTGCTCCTTGCCGAGGATCAGGGCGGCGTTGCCGTTGCCGTCGGCCATGGAGCGGACGTAACCGGTGCCCATGGTCTGGTACTTGATGCCGTTGCCCGGCCAGACCTTGACGGCGTTGCCGTTGGCGTCGGTGATCTTGAGGTAGGCCTCGTCGTGGTCGCCCTCGCTGTTCTTCTGGCAGTGCAGCTCGAACAGCTCGATCTTCACGTAGTCGATCGGCTCGGCCTGGG
>NZ_JAPSIW010000339.1 GCF_031178505.1 Streptomyces sp.
GGCCCGGACCACTCGCCGCCGCTGGAGGCGCTCTGCGACGACGTCCTGGACATGCTGGGCCCGGGTGACCGGGACGACGACATCGCGCTGCTCGCGGCCCGGTTCGACGGGATCGCGCCGAGCGACGTGGCGTACTGGTTCCTGGAACCGGAGGACGCGGCCCCGGGCCGGGCGCGGCGCCTGGCCCGGCGGGCGCTCGCCCGCTGGGACCTGGAGGAGCTGACGGACTCGGTGGAGCTGCTGATCAGCGAGGTCGTGACGAACGCGGTGCGGTACGCGGAGCGCCCCGTGACGCTGCGGCTGCTGCGCACGGACGTGCTGCGCTGCGAGGTCGGCGACGACTCGCCGCAGCTGCCCCGGCAGCGGCGGGCGCGGGAGACCGACGAGGGCGGGCGCGGCCTGTTCCTGGTGAACCGGCTGGCCCGGCGGTGGGGCGCGACACGGCTCTCGGGCGGCAAGGTGGTCTGGTTCGAGCTGGCGATCCCGCAGGGCTGAGCCCCGCCCCGGGCGGTCGACCCCGCAGAGCTGAGCCCCGCCCCGGGCGGTCGACCCCGCAGAGCTGAGCCCCGCCCCGGGCGGTCGGCCCCGCAGGGCTGAGCCCCGCTCCGGGCGGTCCGGCACCCAGGCCCTGGGCGTGGCCGCGTGCGGAGCCCGGGCCCACCTCCCGTACCGCACACGCGCGAGGACGGCCGGTCCCCTTTCCGGGGGCCGGCCGTCCTCGTGTCTCAGGCGCGTCTCAGGTCCCGTGCCTCACTGCGGCAGCGGCGGCGTGTCGCTGGTGCCCTGGCCGCCGCGACCGGGAGCCGTCCCGTCCGGCGGCTCGAACGACGGCGGCGGCGACGGCTCGTCGGTCGGCCGCTGCGTCGGGGGCGTCGGGGACGCCGGCGGCGTGGTGACCGGCTTCTGAGGGGTCCGCGGCGGAGTGGTGGCGGGCGTGGTCGTCGGCGGGGTCGACGGGGCCGTGGGCGTGGTGGGCGGTGGGGTGGTCGTGGGCTCCTCGGTCTCCGGCGCCTCGGTGGTGGGCTCGGTGGCCGGGTCGGTCGGCTCCCAGGTGGGGTCGACCGGGACGAGGCTGTCGGTCTTCAGCTCGAAGCGGGCGTCGGAGCCGCCGTCCAGCGCGCGGGTGGTGTAGTCGCCCCAGATGCGGGCGGGAGTACGGCCGCCGTTGGCGCGGCCCGGGTTGATGGTGTTGGTCAGGGTGACCTGGTCGCCCTTGGGGTCCTCGCCGAACAGGCCGACGGCGGTGACCAGTTCGGGGGTGTAGCCGACGAACCAGGCGGAACGGTTGTTCTCGGAGGTGCCGGTCTTGCCGGCGGCCTGGTAGTCGCCCGCGGCGCGCATGCCGGAGCCGTTGCGGACGACGCCCATCATGGCCTTGGTGGTGGTGTCGGCGGCCTCGCGGCTGATGACCTGGTCACCGATCGGGTCGGCCGGCTCGACCGTGCGGTCCTTGTGCGCGGCGGCCTTCACCAGGGTGGGCGTGACGCGCTTGCCGTGGTTGTCGAGCGTGGCGTAGACGCCGGCCATGTCGAGGGTGGAGGCGCCCATGGTGCCGAGGGACATGGCGGGCGTCTCGCCGAAGTCCTGGCCGTCCTTCATGCCGAGGTCGAGGGCGGTCTTCTTCACCTTGTCGGTGCCGACGTCGACGATCATCTGCGCGTAGACGGAGTTGATGGACCTGTTCGTGGCCGTCTGCACGGTGACGGGGCCGTGGTTGCGGTCGTCCTCGTTCTCCGGCGAGAACGGGATGTCGCTGCCGACGACCTGGCGCCTGCTGGTGCCGTCGTAGACGGTGCCGAGGCCGATCTTCCGTCCGTCCTGGGTCACGGAGTGGTTGTCGACGGCGGAGGCGAGGACGATCGGCTTGAAGGTCGAGGCGGGCTGGTAGTCGCGCCGGGTGGCGTTGGACATCCAGTGCTCGGTGGCACCGACACCGCCGTAGAGGGCGACGACCCCGCCGGTCCTCGGGTCGACGGAGGTGGCGCCGGCCTGGACGGTGGCGTGCTTGGGGTTGCCCTTGCGGTCGAGCTTGTCCTCCAGCTCCTCGCCGACGGCCTTGACGAGGTCCTTCTGCTTCTCCTCGTCGATGGTGAGGGTGATCGTCCAGCCGCCGGCCTTGATGTCCTCCTCGCTGACGCCCCGGCGCACCAGCTCCTGGTTGGCGGCCTCGACGATGTAACCGGTCTGGCCCTCCATGCCGGGGGCGGGACGCGGCTTCTGCGGGACGGGGAACTTCATGCCGGCCCGCTCGGACGCGGAGAGCCACCGCATCTCGACCATGTTGTCGAGGACGTAGTTCCAGCGCTCCTCGACCAGCTTGCGGCCGGTGGGGCTGGCGGAGGTCCAGTCGTACTGGTTGGGCGCCTGGAGCAGCGAGGCGAGGTAGGCGCCCTGCGCGGTGGTGAGCTTGTCGGCGTCGACGCCGTAGTAGGCGCGGGCGGCGGCCTGGACGCCGTAGGCGGAGCGGCCGTAGTAGCTGGTGTTCATGTAGCCGGCGAGGATGTCGTCCTTGGCCGTCTGCTGGTCCACCTTGAGGGCGATGACCATTTCCTTGAGCTTGCGGGTCGCCGTCTGGTCCTGGCTCAGGTAGAAGTTCTTGACGTACTGCTGGGTGATGGTCGAGCCACCCTGCTTGCCCTTGCCGGTGACCGTGCTCCAGGCGGCGCGGACGGTGCCCTTGATGTCGACGCCGTGGTCCTCGTAGAAGCTCTTGTTCTCGGCGGCGACGAAGGCCTGCTGGACCTGGCGGGGGATCTTCTCGAGGCCGACTATCTCCCGGTTGATCTTGCCGGTGCGGGCGAGGATCTTGCCGTTGGAGTACTTGTAGATGTTGCTCTGCATGGTGGCCTCGGCGTTGGCCGTCGGCACGGGGACCATGAGGTAGACGACGTACAGGGCGCCCATGGCGATCAGGCAGCACACGAAGAAGGTGCCCAGGAGCTTCTTCCAGGTGAAGAGGCGGCGTATGCCGCTCTTCTTCGCCTTGCTCTTGTCCGGTCGGCCCATGGGTTGCGTCGCTCCGCTCGTCGTGGTCTCGGCGTTTCCGGCCCGGGTGTCCGCGCCGGATCAGCTCA
This sequence comes from Streptomyces sp., assembly GCF_031178505.1. GTDB lineage: Bacteria > Actinomycetota > Actinomycetes > Streptomycetales > Streptomycetaceae > Streptomyces > Streptomyces gulbargensis. The sequence continues at coordinate 3,075 of NZ_JAPSIW010000339.1, forward strand.
GCAAGCTAACACCGACGATGCAGACAAAGGGCAGCCGATCCCGTCTTTTCGGGACGTGAGCTTCAGCACCCGCCCCCGGGGGAACCGACGTGCGAGAGCTCCGGATGGTTGCCTGAAGTGGTCATTCCGTTTACGGCCGACCCGGCGGGCGGCTCGCCGCCGACCCGCTCCGGGGCCTATACACCTTGCGTATACACGCCGTGTACAGTGACGCCCATGTCCATCGGTCACACCCTTCTCGGGCTCCTGGAGTCCGGACCGCGCCACGGCTACGACCTCAAGCGCGCCTTCGACGAGCGATTCGGCCACGACCGCCCGCTCCACTACGGCCAGGTCTACTCGACCATGTCCCGCCTCCTGAGGAACGGCCTGGTGGTGGTCGAGGGCATCGAGCCCGGCGACGGGCCCGAACGCAAGCGGTACGCGATCACGGAGGCCGGCATCACCGACGTCGGGCAGTGGCTCGCCACCCCCGAGAAGCCGGAGCCGTACCTCCAGTCCACGCTCTACACCAAGGTCGTCCTCGCCCTGCTCACCGGGCGCGGCGCCGCCGACATCCTCGACGCCCAGCGCTCCGAGCACCTGCGCCTGATGCGCGAGCTCACCCGCCGCAAGAGGGACGGCGACCTCGCCGACCAGCTCATCTGCGACCACGCCCTCTTCCACCTGGAAGCCGACCTGCGCTGGCTCGAACTGACCGCCGCCCGCCTGGACCGGCTCGCCGAGGAGGTCCGCCGATGACGACCACGCCCCTGCTGCGTGCCACCGGCCTGACCAAGGCCTACGGCGCCACCCCCGCCCTCTCCGGGGCCGACTTCGCGCTCCGGGCCGGCGAGGTCGTCGCCGTCATGGGCCCCTCCGGCTCGGGGAAGTCCACACTGCTGCACTGCCTGGCCGGGATCGTCCGCCCCGACGCGGGCACCCTCACCTACGACGGCCGCGAGCTCACGGCCCTGTCCGACGCGCACCGCAGCGCCCTGCGCCGTACCGACTTCGGCTTCGTCTTCCAGTTCGGCCAGCTCGTCCCCGAGCTGACCTGCGTCGAGAACGTGGCCCTGCCGCTCCGCCTCAACGGCGACCGGCGGAAGGCGGCCGAGGCCCGGGCCACCGAGTGGCTGGCCCGCCTGGAGGTCGACGACACCGCCGGCAAGCGGCCCGGCGAGATATCCGGCGGCCAGGGCCAGCGGGTGGCCGTCGCCCGCGCCCTCGTCACCGCCCCGCGCGTGATCTTCGCCGACGAGCCCACCGGGGCGCTCGACTCCCTCAACGGCGAGCGGGTGATGCAGCTCCTCACCGACGCGTCGCGGGACACCGGCGCCGCCGTCGTCCTCGTCACCCACGAGGCCCGCGTCGCCGCCTACTCCGACCGCGAGGTCGTGGTGCGCGACGGCGCGGTACGGGACGCGGAGTGGGCGGCATGAGCCTCTCCGGCCGGGCCCGCGACCTCGCCCTCGGCGCCCGCTTCGCCTTCACCGGCGGCCGCTCCGGCCTGCTGCGCACCGTGCTGACCGCGACCGGCGTCGGCTTCGGCGTGGCGCTGCTGCTGCTCGCCGCCTCCTTCCCGAACATGCTGTTCCAGCGAGAGGTACGGGAGTCGGTCCGCGCCGTCGACGCCGGCGAGCAGGTGACCTCCCCGCGCCCCGGCTCCTTTCTGCACCTCGACCGGCCCACGGTCTACCGGGGGGAGGCCGTCAGCGGTCTGCTGCTGCGCCCGGAGGGCGACGCTCCCCCGGTCCCCCCGGGCGCGACGCGGTTCCCCGCGCGCGGCGAGATGCTGGTCTCGCCCGCGCTGCGCGACCTGCTCGACTCCCCCGAGGGCGCCCTCCTCAGGGAACGCCTGCCCTACAAGGCCGCCGGGACGATCGGCCCCGCCGGGCTCATCGGCCCGGCCGAGCTGCGGTACGTCGCCCACGCCGGCTTCCTGACCACCGAGAACCTCGACGGGCGCGGCGTCCGCTTCGGCTGGTCGGTGCCCGCGGAGCCGATGAACGCCTTCCTCCTGCTGCTCGTCCTCGTGGCCTGTGTCGTCCTGCTGCTGCCGGTCCTCGTCTTCATCGCGACCGCCGTCCGTTTCGGCGGCGAGCAGCGCGACCGGCGGCTGGCCGCGCTGCGGCTGGTCGGCGCGGACACCGCCATGGCCCGGCGGATCGCGGCGGGCGAGGCCCTCGCCGGCGCGCTGCTCGGCCTGGCCGTGGGCGGCGGCCTCTTCGCCCTCGCCCGGCGGTTCGCGGGCGCCTTCACCATCTGGGACGTCAACGCGTACCCGTCCGACGTCGTGCCGATGCCGGCGCTCGCCGCGCTCGTCCTCGTCACCGTCCCCGTCGCCTCCGTCGTGGTCGCCCTCTTCGCCCTGCGCGGGGTGGCGATCGAACCGCTCGGCGTGGTCCGGACGGCCGTACCGCGCCGCCGCCGGCTGTGGTGGCGGCTGCTGCTGGTGGTGGCCGGCGCGGCCCTGCTGCTGCCGCTGGTCGGCGAGGTCCGGGTGACGGGGACGAGCGTCGACACGGTGGCGATCGCGGCCGGCATGGTGCTCTGCCTGCTCGGACTCGTCACCCTGCTGCCCTGGCTGGTCGAGGCCTGTGTGAAGCGGCTGAACGGCGGCCCGGTGGCCTGGCAGCTCGCGGTCCGCCGGCTCCAGCTGAGCAGCGGGACGGCCGCCAGGGCCGTCAGCGGCATCGTCGTCGCGGCGACCGGGGCGATCGCCCTGCAGATGCTGTTCCAGGCGATGGAGAACGACTTCACGCAGCACACGGGCGAGGACACCGCCCGGGCCCAGGTCGCCGTCGGTACCCACGCCAGGACCGCGGAGGAGGCACGCCGGGTGATCGACCGCTTCGAGCGGACCCCGGGCGTGAGCGCGGTGATCGGCACCGTCGAGTCGCACGTGTGGCGGCCCGGCCCGCTGAAGGGCGGTGAGGAGTTCGCCCCCAGCGCCTCGATCAGGGTCGGCGACTGCCCTTCGCTGAAGGAGTACGCCGCACTGCCCTCCTGCGCGGACGGTGACGTCTTCGTCTTCCTCGCGCACGGCGCCCAGGGCAACCCCGGGGACAGCTGGGTGACGCGGACCGCCCGGCCGGGCGCGACGGTCGTCCTGCGCGATCCTCACCCGCACCCGGACGCGTCGCGCCGCGCGGGGAACGGCCCGCCGCCCCGGTGGCGCATCCCCGCCGACGCCCGGGTCGTGGACGCGCGCCCCGACCCGACGGGCATGTACCAGTTCGGCATCCTCGCCACCCCGTCGGCGATCGACGGCAGGCTGCTCGACGAGCCCGACGCGCAGGCCATGGTCCGGCTCGACCCGGCCGTGCCCGACGCCGCCGAGCACGTACGCAACGCGGCGGCGGCGATCGACCCCACGTCCTGGGTCCGCACGCTCCAGGACGTCCAGCGCGACGCGGCCTTCTCCAGCGTCCGGACCGGCATCCTGGTCGGCTCCACCCTGACGATGCTGCTGGTGGCGGCCTCGCTCCTGGTGGCGACCCTGGAGCAGCTCAGGGACCGCAAGCGCCTGCTCTCCTCGCTGGTCGCCTTCGGCACCCGGCGCTCCACCCTGAGCTGGTCGGTGCTGTGGCAGACGGCCGTGCCGATCGTCCTGGGCCTCGCCCTGGCGGCGGCGGGCGGCCTCGCCCTCGGCGTGGTGCTCCTGCGGATGACGGGCCAGCGGGTGCGGGACTGGTCGGTGTTCCTGCCGGTCATGGGCATCGGCGCCGGGCTGATCGCCGTGGTGACCCTGGTGAGCCTGCCGGTCCTGTGGCGGCTGATGCGCGCGGACGGGCTGCGCACGGAGTAGACCGGTTCCGCGGCGTACGAGGCCGGCGTCGGGTCCTGGCATCGGGGGGCCGGAACCGGCGTACGGGGCGGGCGTCGGGTCCTGGCACCGGGGGGTGTCAGGACCCGGCGCGCACCACCCGTACCGGAAGGTCCCTCATCGCGTCGCGCAGCGCCCCGGCCAGCTCCTCGAACTCGGCGTGCCGGGCGGTGCCGGTCCGCATGGCGAGGGCGACCCGCCGCGAGGGGGCGGGGTCGGTGAAGAGGCCGGTGCACAGG
>NZ_JAPSIW010000340.1 GCF_031178505.1 Streptomyces sp.
TGGTGGGTTCTGGACGCGGACGCCGTCCTCCTCGACGAGGACGCCGCCCGTGACGTGCCGGCGCCCTGCCCAGCTCTGGTCACCATCGGCAACATGGAGACGGGGGACCTGGTGCTGCTCAATCTCGCCCGGACCTCCGCTCTGCTGCTCGACGGCAACCCCGTGCACATCACCGAGGTGTGCACCTCACTCGCCCTGGAGCTCGCGATGAGCCCCTGGGCGGGCGACGTCGAAGTCGTCACGATCGGGTTCGGCGAGGACCTGCCGCAGCTGCTGCCCACCACGCGGATCGCCCACATGCGCCAGCCCACGCACGCGCTGCGCGACCTGACCGAACGGCTCCTGGAAGCCCACCAGCTGCCCGACACCGCCCACCAGCCCCACCTACTGCTGTGCGCGTCCGTCCTGGAAGCCGACACCGCCTTCGCGTTCGCCGACGTCCTCGACAAGGCAGGCGACGTCCCGGTCACCCTGGTCGCCCCGGCCAGCACGGCCGCCCCGCACTTCCCCGACGCGGAAATCCTCAACGCCTCCCTCAGCACCCCGCAGACCCTCGACTCCGTCGGCCGAGCGGTTACGGTCCAGCGTCTGGAACACGCCGCCTACCTGCAGATCACCGCTGCGTTGCGCGTAGCCGCACAGCCCGCCCACGCAGCCGAAGGCGCGTGGGAGGAAGTTCCGGACGAGGCCACCGGCGTGGACCGGAGCGAGCATGAGGAGCAGTCGGCCGCGCCCGGGCCGCTCACGGTTTCAGGCGACGCGGTAGTGCAGGACACGAAGGCAGGCAGCGAGGTGTTCCCTGCGCTGCTTGCCGCCGCCACCGACCCCGCCAGTCTGCCTCTCCTGCCCGCGGCCGCACCGACGGCGCAGCCTCAAGAGGAGGACTCCCCCGGCACGGACATTCCAGCTGCTCGTACCGCACCGTCCCCGGGCCTCGTCGCCCCGTCCCCGGCCCCTGGCGAAGACAAGCCCGACATCGAACAGACGACCAGCGCGGCGAGCACGACGGCGGAGACGGGAGCGGCCGCGGGTACGGCCCGTGATCTGCACGCGCCGGAGATCCGCGTCCTGGGTCCCATCGAGGTCACGGGAGTGGCCGGCGCCGGCCACGGTCCCCGACTGGCCGAGCTCGCCGCACTGCTCTTTTTCCGGCCGGGGCGCAGTTCCGAGACGCTGTGTGCCGACATGGACCCCGCCCGTCCCTGGAGTCTGAGCACCCTCAACGCCCGGATGCAGGGCCTGCGTCGCTCGCTGGGCAACGATCCCGACGGCCATCCCTACGTGCCGCGCCGCAAGACCGGCAACGACCCCTACCGTCTCTCGCCCGCCGTGCGATGCGATTGGACCCGCTTCCTGCAGCTCGTCGAACGCGCCCTGCCCTCAGGCCCGGCCGGCCTGCCCGACCTCGAGCGGGCACTCTCCCTGGTACGCGGCAAACCGTTTGGTGGCACCCCGCTGCCGTGGGCCGAGCCCTACCAGCAGGAGATGACCACCCGGATCGTCGACGTGGCGCACACCGTGGCCACCTACCGCACCGCCCCCGGTCCCCACCGGGATCTCAGCGCCGCCCGCCAGGCCGTCGCGACAGGCCTGGACGTCGACAGCACCGCCGAGCTCCTCTACCGCGACTGGTGCCGGCTCGAGCACGCGGCCGGAAACCGGCAGGGACTGCACACCGCGATCACCCGCGTCCAGCAGGTCAACCGGGAACTCGACTGCTCCCCGGAGACGGAAACTGAACAACTCATCAAGGAACTCCTCAACAACGCCGGCAGTGGGACGCGCAAGGCTCTGTAATCGCCTGTTCCGGCAGCGTGAGGTGGACGCACGTCGTCACGGACCGCCGCGCGCATCGGCTTCGGGCTAAATCCGTCTCCGTCGTGGTCATCCAGAAGCGTTCACAGGGCCATGCTTGGCCGGGGTAGGGCTGTCAGCGTTTGACGCGGTTGCGGACGGCGAGGACGGGAAGGCCTTGCGCAGCGCCCGGTACACCGGAGCCAGTTGCAGCGGCCCCGCCCGCCCTGCGCCGAGGACCCAGCCCTGCACTGCCCCCGGCTGGCTGGCGCGCCAGTGGTGTTCCTCAGCCAGGACGCGGCGCGCGGTGAACCGCACGGGCGGCCAGCGCCGCCAGTGCACGGCGGGCGGAGCTGTGTTGAAAGTGCAGGCTCCCTCCAGACGGAGTTGGTCCAGGTGGACCGTGCCGGCGAACAGACATTCCCAGAGGTCCAGGTCGGCCAGGACGAGATGGGCCGCGTCCACTCCACGCAGCGACGCCACCCGCACCCCGGGGTCGTACGCGCTCGGACAGAGATCTTCGGCGAGCTGTAGGCCGTTGGCGAGCACCAACGGATCCGCTTCGGCAGCGATCGTGAGGGGGTACTCGAACACGGCATGAGCGAAGTCCACTGGCGTTGCGAACGCGCCGTACGTACCTGAGCAACCCACAGATACCTGTCAGGCACGATCCACTGAGGGCACATGCCCTACACGCCTGTCGCCCGCTCAACACCCGAGATTATGGCGGTGGCGTCCCGGGCGATTATCAGTGCTCGCACGGCTCTCCCACTCGGTCCCGAATCAGTCATGTGCTCACTACTGAGCGTTGGCATGGTGGTGGGTGAGCACCTGCCAGCGTCGCTCGAACTCGTCGGCGTGTTCGTTGATGTAGGCGGTGGTGATGGGTTTGTTGTACTGGCCAGTGATTCCTTGGGCCGTGCAGTGCTGCGCGACGGTGTCCGCAGCGGGGTTCTCGCTGGCCATTCGGTGTTCGGCCCAGACGTTGTAGACGCGGGAGGGCAGAAGGTAGCGGCGCAGGTTGGCCGGGCTGACCGGTTTCCCGCTGCGGCCGTAGGTTCCGTGCTGTGCGAGGTGGGCGGACAGTTCCTCGGCGGTGGGCTCGACACCGTGCTCGCTCTGATACTCCATCCATCCGAGGTAGTAGCGGTCGGCCGTGGTCAGGACGCGGTTCTCCGCTGGTGAGGCTCCCGTTTCTGGCGGCGGGTCGTCGATGAGCGCATCCACCCGGGGGCTGCGCCTCTCCTTAGCGGCCTGCGCCCCCGCCGGGGCCGTCTCGGGCTCCTGCGGTGCGCTGGTTGCGTCCGTGACCTGGCCGTCGGAATCGTCGGCCGGTGCTCCGGCATCCTGTCCGTCGGCGGACTCCTGCTTCTGGAAGCGGTTGACGAAGTCGGCCAGGTCCTCGCCGGTGATGGGGCGGCCGCCGTCACCGGTGATGGCGTCCCGCTGGTAGACGAAGGCCGCCAAGGCGTCGGCGTCCGGGAAGGTGCCGTGCTCATCGGCGTAGGTGAGCCAGGCGCTGTGGAAGTAGTCGTACCAGTCGATGGATTCGTCGGCCGGCTCCGGTCCGTCGGAGACTGCCGGTTCCCCAACCGGCGCCGCGTAGCGCTGCTGGAGGGCCAGGAGGAAGGGCTGTACCTGGTCCTCGGCGAGAGGATTGCCGGCCGCGGTGGTGATGCCGTACACGTCGCGGAGCCATGAAGCCCACTGCATGGAGGTCGGCTCGACCTGGTAGCGCGCGAGGAACGCCTGATAGGCGTCAGCGAACCGCTCAGCGTCCTCCTCGCCGGCGACCGCCGCGTCGTCAGGTCTCGCATACGTCGCTGCCGGATGCGGTGCCGGGCGTGCCTGCGTGACTTCCGCCGGCGTCGGCTTGTCGTCCGGTGCGGCGCTGGGCATGGTGTTGTCCGGCTGGTCGGCGGGTGCGGGGATCCGTCCGACGGTGAAGACGACCGGTGGCTGCTCGATGCCGGCGGCCGCCAGGCCCGCCGGGGCCGTCTGCGACAGCGGGACGCCGTAGCGAGCCAGGCGCAGCGGCATCAGCGACTCCACCGGGGCCTTGCGGCGCCAATTCCGGCCAAAGCGGGAGCGCAGGCGCGCCTGATAGACCAGGCGCTCCTGCTCCAGCTTGATGACCTGCTCGTAGGAGCGCAGCTCCCACAGCTTCATCCGGCGCCACAGCAGGAAGGTGGGCACCGGGGAGAGGATCCAGCGGGTGAGGCGGACGCCCTCCATGTGCTTGTCGGCGGTGATGTCGGCGATCCGGCCGATCGCGTGCCGGGCGGCCTCGACGGACACCACGAACAGGATCGGGATCACGCCGTGCATGCCCACGCCCAGCGGGTCGGGCCAGGCCGCCGCGCCGTTGAAGGCGATCGTCGCCGCCGTCAGCAGCCACGCCGTCTGCCGCAGCAGCGGGAAGGGGATGCGGATCCAGGTCAGCAGCAGGTCCAGTGCCAGCAGCACGCAGATGCCCGCGTCGATGCCGATCGGGAAGACGTAGCTGAAGTCGCCGAAGCCCTTCTGCAGGGCCAGTTCACGCACCGCCGCGTACGAACCGGCGAAACCGATTCCCGCGATGACGACGGCACCGAAGACGACCACCCCGATGAGGACCCGATGTGCCCGAGTCAGCTGAGGCGTCCCACCCGTCCCCGCTGCCACGTTCTATCCCCCTTGTTGAACCTCACGACAGAACAGGTCTCACACTGTCACGACGGGCGACGCGTTGTGACCCCCGGGGGGTTCGGGACTGGAGGGATCGTCTACGAAATGTGATCGTTTACGGAGGCTGCCCGGGGGCTCAACCCTGCCTTTCACCTGAGCAGCCCGGTCGGTGCACGTGTGCCGGGGAGTCGCTGTGGCGTACGCCAGGTTGGTCATGGATGGCGGAAGCCACGGGCGGGGTCACGAGCCTGTTCAGAGTCGAAGGGGACAAACCAGTCTTGCGGGGCGAGGTTGACCATGCCCATGGACTGATAGAGGTCGCCGGCCGGGTCTTCGATGCCGTCGAGGGAGTCGTCGAACAGCATCAGCACATCGTGGTCTTGGAAGAGGATGTCCGATGAGGCGAGAGACGGCTCGTCGGCCATGCGCTCGCCGAGGTTGTGCGCTTTCCAGTACTGGCCGCGTGTCGCACGCTTACGGGCCACGGGTTGGTCATCGGCGAGAAGCGAGATCTGCCAGGTTTGGACGCCTTCTTCAGCAGGGTCAACAAGGCTGTGGGCATGCCGGAAATCCAGTCGCAGGGTGCTGAGGTCTGACATGGCTGGAGGCCGTGTTGCCTGGTCCGTCATTGGCTTCCTCTCAGGGTGCAGCCGCCGACGGCGACGCGGTCCCAGGCTAGCCAGCACGTAGCTTTGCGCAGGGTCGGATCGGGACATTGCACCTGATCCTGTTTCGGTGAGGCCCGGACTCTGGTCGTTAGGGGAGTGGTCACCTTTGCCCTCGCCCTGGCCAAGCCCCAGAACGGCACCTCAGACAGCGTGCACTCGAGAGACGGCGTGCGGAGGTACAGGAGCCGTGCGGCCCCCTGGGGCCGTGCGGCGGAACCCGGCTGTGGCCTCAACCACACCTTGCTGGTGCGTGTTCGTCACGGCCGGCACCACCCGAGACTCAGAGCCGTTGGTGCCGCCTACGGTCTGCACCTGGACCACGGAGCCGCACGCGAAGCCGCCTCAGCCACAAAAGGGTCCGGTCCGCAGCCTTTACACGACCTAGATAGGGAGAGGATCCATGTTTTTGCAGGTCACAGCGTTGAGGGAGAGGCGCTTGTGACACCCTAGGAGGGACACTCGCACGGTCGAATGTCCCTCCTGAGTAGACACAACCCACCCAGGAAGTCAGTATTCCTGACGTCAACTCACCTGAAAGGTCAACATCGCTGACCTTTTGCAGGCCAGAAGGTCAGCATTACTGACTTCTTTGCACCTTGAGGGTCACCTCCCTCGACCTCCCGGTTGCCCCGTACCCAAAACTTGGTGCAGGAGTTCGTGCAGGAGATGTGTCACCCCTGGGGTGACACAGGACTCGCCGAAGGTCAGGAATGCCGACCTTGAGGTCAGAAGTACTGACCTTCTGCTACGTTGCTACACGCCCGGGACCTTGGAACTTTGGAGAGCTGCTCGTGTCCGAGTCACAGCCCCGCCGCCGTGCCGCCAGGCCCGCGCCGCATCCAGGCCTCACGCCGGATGACCCACTGCGGGCGTTCGGAGAGCGACTGCGGAAGATCGAGGGACTGGACGATCTGGCTCGGACCTATCCGGGCCGGGACATCACCGTCGGACGCCAGCGTCAGCAACTGGAGTTCTTCTCCACCCCCGAGCGCCCCAACGCCTTCGCGATGGTGGCGTTGGAGTTCTTCCTGGTAATCGCCCAGTACTACCGCGAGGCACTGCCTCTGCGGCTGATCCTCTTGCTGATCGCGGGGCAGCGAGCCGGTGGACGGATCCCGCTCACGCAGGACGATATGGCGCAAATTCTGGACGTTCCTCGCCAGAAGGTGAACGAGTCCCTGCGGGAGGTCATGAGCCACGGAATCGTGATCAAGCGCTCGCGCGGGGTCTACCAGTTCAATCCGCCCTACTCCTACGTCGCCGCTGAACTGGTCCGGCTGTCCGACGGCAGCACAGAGTATGTTCAGGTGGACCAGGCCGACGCTCTGGCAGAACTGCGGGCCGCGGCGCTGCCGGATCTGGTCCGGTTCCCCTCGCTGGAGCACATGCGCGAGGCGATCGAAGAGTTCCGCGAAGAGCGTGCTCGCAAGCGGCGGGAGCGGCGGGAGCGGTTCGCGGCGACGAAGGCACAGAAGGAGGGCGATCGGTGAGCAGAGGACTCTTGGTCACACCGGTCAACGCGGAGGGTGTCGTCGCGGCCTTGGACCTGCCGGGGCCGGCCTATCGCGTCCTGTTCACCCTGCGCTCCCGCAGCGAGCCCGGCGGGAGGGTGGAGATGGGGCAGAGCCAGATCGCCGAGCTGCTCGGCCTGAGCCGGCCCAGCGTCACCTCTGGTCTTCGGGAGCTGATACTGGCTCGATTGGTGAAGAAGCAGCGTAACGGTGTCTACCGCATCAACGAGATGCTCGCCGCCTACGAGACACCAGCTGATGCCAGGGCCGCCGTTGAGGCAATGGACCCTGCCGACCGGCTGGACGACCCCTACTTCGTGGAGCGCTACCACCAGGCCGTCGATGACTACCGCGAGCAGCTTGCACGCGACCGCCGCAAAAAGCTGCGCGTCGCATGAGCACGCAGCGGCATCGCGTGCATGAGCATCCGACCCCCCGCGGATACGCCAGCGAGCCCGGACCGCATCGGTCCGGGCTCGA
>NZ_JAPSIW010001029.1 GCF_031178505.1 Streptomyces sp.
ATGCGGGACCCAGGTGGAACGCGGAGCCCTGTGCCGTCGGAGTCCAACCCCCATGCAGCGCAAGCCTGACAGCCGCGGCAACACGGGAGGGAGGGCAGTACAGGCTCAGTCTCGCGCCCTATCCAGTTGCTCGGGTGAGGCTGGTCGGTGGTGACCACCAGCGTTATGCCCGGGGTGTTCGCATGCTCGACCGCGAACGTGCACGGTGACGGTTGCGTCCTGGGAAGGGGTGTACGGGTTCCCACCTGATCCGGGCGTTTGGCCCGGCGTCGGAGTGAGCGTCCGGATATGAGAACGGCCACCGGCTGATCTTCGAAGTGTCTAGCCTCGAAGGAGATCAGCACGATGACCGCACCTGACAGTCTGCCCTTGCACGCCCTCGCGGAGGAGAACCTCGCCTCGGCGAGTCCGGACCTGTTGCGCGCGATGGTCAAGACGTCGGCGTTGCAGAGGGCGTCGGCCTCCGCCGACATGAGCGCATCGGCGACCTCCTCGGTGTCTCCACCCGCCGAGTGGAGAAGCTCGCCGAGTCCCTGGGGGTGACGCAGTTGTCGAAGTCCCAGGTCAGCGCGATGGCCAAGCACCTGGACGAGCAGGTCGCCGCCTTCCGTGACCGGCCCTTGGACGCCGGCCCGTACTCGTTCGTCTGGGCCGACGCACTCACGCAGAAGGTCCGCGAAGGCGGCCGGATCATCAACGTGCACGCGCTGGTCGCGGTCGGTGTCAACGCCGACGGACACCGCGAGATCCTCGGTCTGGACGTCGCCACCGCCGAGGACGGCGCCGGCTGGCTCGCCTTCCTGCGTTCTCTGATCGCCCGCGGCCTGTCCGGCGTCCAGCTCGTCGTCTCCGACGCCCACGCCGGCCTGGTGGACGCCATCGGCGCGGTGCTGCCCGGCGCCTCCTGGCAGCGCTGTCGCACCCTCCCTCACGCCCTGAACGGGCGCGGGCGGTACCCCCACCGCGAGGAACCTGCTGAGCCAGGTGCCGAGATCGGCCCAGCCCTGGGTCGCCACGCTGCTGCGGACCGTGTTCGAACAGCCCACACCGACGCGGTCAAGGCCCAGATAGCCCACGTGCTGGACGCGCTGGAGGCCAAGTTCCCCAAGGCGGCCGCCCATTTGGACGGAGCCCAGCACGACCTGCCGGCCTTCACGGCCTTTCCGCGGGAGATCTGGCGGCAGATCTGGTCGAACAACCCGCAGGAACGGCTGAACAAGGAAATCCGCCGCCGCACCGACGTAGTCGGCATCTTCCCCGACCGCACCGCCGTCATCCGGCTCGTCGGGGCGGTCCTGGCCGAGCAGAACGACGAGTGGACCGAGGCCCGCCGCTACATGGGCCGCGACCTGCTCGCCAAGGCCCGACTCCACCCGATCGAGTCAGAAACCGACGACACGTCCCTGCCCACCGAACTTACCGCATAGCCTCAAACCGAGATCACCGAGTGGCCGTCGATACACCACTCCAGCGGACGTGACCTTGCCGTGACCCCTGGGGGGGGTTCTTTCCGCGTTTCGTCCGCTCAGTGCAACCGTCCGCGTGTTCGGGAAGTCGTACCCTCCATGGCCGACGCATGTACACAGCCCAGCGTGAGGTTGTCGCCGGTCGTTTCGACGGCAATGGGCATGGGGGGCCTGGCACTCGCCGCCGTGGCGAGTTGGAGCAGCTTGCTGTTGGTCGTGCGGGGGCGGGTGGTTCCCGGCTGGGGCGTGAGTGCAGTTC
>NZ_JAPSIW010000341.1 GCF_031178505.1 Streptomyces sp.
CGTCCCGCCTGCCGCCGTCCCGTTCCCCGGGCCCCTTGCTGTACCGTCTGCCGCCGTCCCGTTCCCCCGGGTCACCGCGCCAGATGGCGCACCTGGTCCCAGACCACCGGGTCCGCCGTTCCCGCTCTCCGGCGGAACTCCGCGAGCGGCACGTCCCGCAGCTCGTCCGTCTCCAGGAAGCTCGGCCGGCCCCGCGCGTCACCGACGGCCCCCGGCGGCAGCGCGATCACGCCCGGCCGCTCGGCGTGGCACCTGCTGGTGATCTTGGCGACGAGCGCGCTGTCGCCCCGTACCGCGAGCACCAGGCAGGGCCGGTCCTTCGAACCGGGACCGTCCTCGAAGGGCACGTCCGCCCACCAGATCTCCCCGGCCCGCGGCGACCGCGCCGGCCGGTCCGCCGGGCGGGTTCCGGTCCCCGGCGCCGTACGGCCCGGCGCACGGCCGGAGGGGCGGGTGCGGCCCGGCGGGCGGCGCGAGGACCGCTTCCGTCCGTCCGCGACCGCGACCACCAGCGCGAGCACGACGACCGCGAGCAGCGCGGGCCACCATGACGTGTCCATACCCCATGACGTTACCGGCGCGCGGCCCGCATCGCCGGACCGGTCCGCCATCCATCCGAACCGGTGACAGAGCCCGTGAGTTCGCCCACAACGGGCCGTCACGGAGGAGCTACGGGCCCGGGTGCGCCTTACGCTCGACAGACCGCACGACCTCCCCCTCCCTCAGCGCGCTATTTCCGCACCCGTCCACGGAGGTTCACGCTCCATGAAGCTCACCGTCGTCGGCTGCTCCGGGTCGTTCCCGTCCGCGGACTCGGCCTGTTCGAGCTACCTCGTCGAGGCCGACGGCTTCCGGCTGCTTCTCGACATGGGCAACGGCGCCCTGGGCGAGCTGCAGCGTCACATCGGTCTGTACGACCTCGACGCGATCTTCCTCAGCCATCTGCACGCGGACCACTGCATCGACATGTGCGCGTACTTCGTGGCCCGCTACTACCGGCACGAGGGCGGACGCTGCGACGCGCTCCCCGTCTTCGCCCCGGAGGGCGCGGAGCAGCGGCTGACCACGGCGTACGCGGACACGCCGTCCCCGACCTCGATGAGCGAGGTCTTCGACTTCCACACGCTGAAGTCGGGGAGCAGCTTCGAGCTGGGCCCGTTCTCCGTCCGTACGGAGAAGGTCTGCCACCCCGTCGAGGCGTACGGCATCCGGATCGAGCACGGCGGTCGTTCGCTCACGTACTCCGGTGACACCGGGGTCTGCGACGCGCTGCACGACCTCGCGGACGGCACCGACCTCTTCCTGTGCGAGGCCTCCTTCACCCACGGCAAGGAGGACGTGCCCGACCTCCACCTCAACGGCCGCGAGGCCGGCGCCCACGCCGCCCGCGCCGGAGTGGGCCGTCTCGTCCTCACGCACATCCCCCCGTGGACGGACGCCGCCCGGAACCTGGCGGACGCGCGCGAGGTGTACGACGGCCCGTCGGAACTGGCCCGCCCGGGCGCGGTCTACGAGATCTGACGGACTGCGGGCCGATGCCTTGAGCGCCCGGCTTTCTGGTCTATACCTTTCTCGTGATCGCGGCGGAGAGACCGCCCGCCGCACTGGCGCGCAAGGGGAAATCGTGATCCGAGTTCGACGGGCGTCAGGTGTCATCGCCGCTACGGTGGGGCTGGTGGCCGGCCTGGGCCTCGGCGCCCCGGCTGCGACAGCCGCAGCACCCGGCTTGTCACCGGCGTGGACCAACGTCACATGCCTGTCGCCGAGCAAGATTTCCAGCAGTCATTCCAAGCAGTGTCCGTCGGGCGCGTGGAGGCAGTTCAACTTCTTGAAGAAGATGCGAGTCGATGCGGGTCCCTCCGCCGGCTACCACTGCAGCTTCCACATGTACCACTACATGAGCGCCGGTACGGCGGGCTGGGATCAGTACGACGCGGGTACCACGAGTGTGGGCCCCGGCTGCGTCTGAGCCGTAGGAAAGGCAAGGAAGGCCCCGGAACCTGGAACGGTTCCGGGGCCTTGTGCCGTACGGGGGAGGGACTCACGCCTTGGTGAGGTCCTCGACCTCCTCCTCGGGCTCGCGGCCCGGCGTGGGGAGGTTGAACTTGGTGATCGCGAAGCGGAAGACCACGTAGTAGACCGCTGCGAAGACGAGACCGATGGGGATGATCATCCACGGCTTGGTCGCGAGTCCCCAGTTGAGGAAGTAGTCGATCGCGCCTGCGGAGAAGCTGAAACCGTGGTGCACGCCCAGTGCCCAGGTGACGGCCATGGAGATGGCGGTCAGGATTGCGTGGAGCGCGTAGAGGACCGGGGCGATGAACATGAACGCGAACTCGATCGGCTCGGTGATGCCGGTGACGAAGGAGGTCAGCGCGAGGGACAGCATCATGCCGCCGACGGCCTTGCGGCGCTCGGGGCGGGCGCAGTGCGTGATGGCGAGGGCGGCCGCCGGCAGGGCGAACATCATGATCGGGAAGAAGCCCGACATGAACTGACCGGCGGTGGGGTCGCCGTGGAAGAAGCGCGGCAGGTCGCCGTGCCACAGGGCGCCGGCGGAGTCCTTGAACGTGCCGATCTCCTGCCAGGCGACGGTGTTCACGAACTGGTGCATGCCGATGGGCAGCAGGCCGCGGTTGACGACGCCGAAGAGTCCGGCGCCGATCGCGCCGAGGCCGGTCATCCACTCGCCGAAGTTGGTGATGACGTTGCCGATCGGCTCCCAGACCAGGCCGAAGAAGACACCCATGATGGTGCCGACGAAGGCCATGATGATCGGGACGAGGCGCCGGCCGTTGAAGAACCCGAGCCAGTCGACCAGCTTGGTGCGGTGGAAGCGCTGCCAGATGACCGCGGCGAGCAGACCCATGACGATGCCGCCGAGGACCTTGGGGTCGTTGTACGTCGCCGCGACGTCGACACCCTTGTTGGCGGTGGTGTTGACCACGGCCTCGGTCACGGGGAACGCGGTCAGCACGTTCCTGTAAACCAGGAAGCCGACCAGGGCGGCGAGGGCGGTCGAGCCGTCCGCCTTCTTGGCGAAGCCGATGGCGATACCGACACAGAACAGCAGGGGCAGGTTGGCGAAGACCGCGTCACCTGCGGTGGCGAAGACCTTCGCGACCTTGTCCCACCCGAGCCCGTCCTTGCCGAAGGCATCGTCCTGGCCGAGACGGAGCAAGATACCCGCGGCCGGCAGCACGGCGATCGGCAGCTGCAGGCTGCGACCGACCTTCTGCAGGCCCTGGAACAGGCCGGATCCGCGCTTCTTCGCGGGAGCGGCGGCCTGGGCGGTGGCCGTACTCATCAACTTCCTCCAGTTGGGCAAGGCGCCGCCAGAGGACAGGGGAAAGGGGGTGACGGCGGCGTCTCGGGGGAACGCGGTGGACTACCGCGTGGTCTACACCAATGAGTGGTGTAGACCAGTTTTAGCACGTGGGACTTAGATAAGGAACCTGTGAATTCTGTGGGCTCGGCCATAGCCGGAACGGCATGACAAAAGCCCCCGGAACCAGCGGCTCCAGGGGCCTTCGGACACTCGCGGGGCGCCCCCGCTACGGCTTCGTGACGTCCTTCTCCATCTCCCGCTCCACCTCCTCGGGCTCACGGCCCGGCGTCGGGACGTCGAACTTCGTGATGATCAGCCGGAACAGCACGTAGTACACGACCGCGAAACCCAGGCCGATCGGGATGATCAACCACGGCCTGGTGTCCAGATGCCAGTTCACGACGTAGTCGATCAGACCCGCCGAGAAGCTGAAGCCCGCGTGCACCCCGAGCGCCCAGGTGATCGCCATCGAAGCGCCCGTGAGCACCGCGTGCAGGCCGTACAGCAGCGGTGCCGCGAACATGAAGGAGAACTCCAGGGGCTCCGTCACGCCCGTCACGAAGGAGGTCAGACCCACCGAGATCATCAGGCCCGTCACCTCCTTGCGCCGCTCCGGCCGGGCGCAGTGCGCGATCGCCAGGGCCGCCGCGGGCAGACCGAACATCATGATCGGGAAGAAGCCCGACATGAACTGACCCGCCGACGGGTCCTCCGCGAAGAAACGGGTCAGATCGCCCTGCACCACCGTGCCGTCCGGCTTCGTGTACTCACCGGCCTGGAACCAGAAGAAGGTGTTGAGGAACTGGTGCATGCCGATCGGGATGAGAAGCCGGTTCGCCAGACCGAAGATGGCGGCGCCCCACGCCCCGAGATCGATCAGCTGCTTGGCGAACCACGTCAGAGCGTCACCCACCGGCTCCCACAGCAGCCCGAACAGCACGCCGAGCACCACGCACAGGAACGCCATCATGATCGGCACCAGCCGGCGGCCGTTGAAGAAGCCCAGCCAGTCCACCAGCTTGGTGCGGTGGAACCGCTGCCAGATCACGGCCGTGAGCAGGCCGATGAGGATGCCGCCCAGCACGCCCGGATTCTGCGCGACCCCCTCCGGGACCTCCTCCGTCACCGTCCCCTCACGCGGGAAGGCCTTCAGGACGTTGAAGTAGACGAGGAACCCGACCACGGCGGCCAGCGCCGTCGACCCGTCCGCCTTCTTCGCGAAACCGATCGCCACCCCGATGCAGAAGAGGAGCGGCAGGCCGAAGGCCCCGTCCAGGATCGCGGTGCCGCCCTGCGTCAGCACCTTCGACGTCTTGTCCCAGAAGGCGCCGTGCAGGTACGCGGAGAAAAGGTTTCCGAGGCTCACCAGCAGACCGGCCGCCGGCAGCACCGCCACCGGCAGCTGCAGGCTGCGGCCCACCTTCTGGAGACCCTGGAAGAGGCCGCCGCGCCAGTTCTTCCCGCGCGCCGGGGCGGCGGCACTGTCGGTGCTCATCGGCGTCCTCCCACTCCCGGAACAAGCCGGGTCCGCGTCTCGTTGCACACTGGTGTAGACCAGTTGCGATAGGCTCCGGGAGCCCGCAGGGGCGGGCCGCCGGTGATCATCATCTTTCGGTAGAACGGCGGCATGCGCTCGCGAAGTTGGGCCAACCGTGGGTTACCGTGACGAAGCGGACCACCGGTGCGCCGAGACGCGCGTTCTGCGAACGGAACGGACAGGGAGAAACACATGGCCAGCAAGGCTGAGAAGATCGTCGCCGGGCTCGGCGGCATCGACAACATCGAAGAGGTCGAAGGCTGCATCACCCGCCTCCGCACCGAGGTCAACGACGCCAGTCTCGTCGACGAGGCCGCCCTCAAGGCCGCCGGCGCCCACGGCGTCGTCAAGATGGGCACCGCCATCCAGGTCGTCATCGGCACCGACGCCGACCCCATCGCCGCCGAGATCGAAGACATGATGTGAGCGGCTGACGCGCACCGGCAGGGCCCGTTCCGGCAGGGGAACGGGCCCTTCCTCGCGTACGGCTACGCTCGTCCCATGTCTCGTATCGACGGCCGTACCCCCGAACAGCTCCGCCCCGTCACCATCGAACGCGGATGGAGCAAGCACGCAGAGGGCTCCGTCCTCATCTCCTTCGGCGACACCAAGGTCTTCTGCACCGCCTCCGTCACCGAGGGCGTCCCCCGCTGGCGCAAGGGCAGCGGCGAAGGCTGGGTCACCGGCGAGTACTCCATGCTCCCGCGCTCCACCAACACCCGCGGCGACCGCGAGTCCGTCCGCGGCAAGATCGGCGGCCGCACCCACGAGATCTCCCGCCTCATCGGCCGCTCCCTGCGCGCCGTCATCGACTACAAGGCCCTCGGCGAGAACACCATCGTCCTCGACTGCGACGTCCTCCAGGCCGACGGCGGCACCCGCACCGCCGCCATCACCGGCGCCTACGTCGCCCTCGCCGACGCCATCTCCTGGGCCCAGGGCAAGAAGCTCGTCAAGCCCGGCCGCAAGCCGCTCACCGGCACCGTCTCCGCCGTCTCCGTCGGCATCGTCGGCGGCGTCCCCCTCCTCGACCTCTGCTACGAGGAGGACGTCCGCGCCGACACCGACATGAACGTCGTCTGCACCGGCGACGGCCGCTTCGTCGAGGTCCAGGGCACCGCCGAGGCCGAGCCCTTCGACCGCGCCGAACTCAACGCCCTGCTCGACCTCGCCGCCGCCGGCTGCGCCGAGCTCACCGACCTCCAGCGCAAGGCCCTCGACGCAACCCTCTGAGGCCCCACGGCGTCCTCACCGACAACGGACAGCGGGCGCACGGTCACCAAGCGATACGATCCGTGCGCCCGATGTCATGTCATGTACAGGGGAGGACCCACACGTGAAGCCTCGACCGACGAAGCGACGCCTCGCACTCGCCGTGGCCACGGCCGCCGCGCTCACCACCGTCCTGAGCGGCTGCGGAGCCCTCGACAAGGCCATGGACTGCGTCAAGACCGCCGAGGCCATAGCCACCTCGGTCAACAAGCTCGAGCAGGCCGTCTCCAGCGCCTCCAACGACCCCGCCCAGATCGAGGAAGCCCTCAACTCGATCTCCACGGAGCTCGGCAACCTCAAGGGCACCACCGACAACGCCGACCTCTCCAAGGCCGTCGACGACCTCGGCAAGGGCGTGGACACCGTCCGTACCGCCGTCAAGAACGGCGACACCACCCCCGACATCAAGCCCGTCACCGACGCCGCCACCGAGATCGGCAAGGTCTGCACCCCGTAGATACTGGGGTCATGACCCGTCTGATCCTCGCCACCCGCAACGCGGGCAAGGTCACCGAACTCCGCGCGATCCTCGCCGACGCAGGCCTCGGCCACGAACTCGTCGGCGCGGACGCGTACCCCGAGATTCCCGACGTCAAGGAAACCGGCGTCACCTTCGCCGAGAACGCCCTGCTCAAGGCCCACGCGCTCGCCCGCGCCACCGGCCTCCCCGCCGTCGCCGACGACTCCGGCCTCTGCGTCGACGTCCTTAACGGCGCCCCCGGCATCTTCTCCGCCCGCTGGTCCGGCACCCACGGCGACGACCGCGCCAACCTGGACCTGCTGCTCGCCCAGCTCTCGGACATCGCCGACGAGCACCGGGGCGCCCACTTCGCCTGCGCCGCCGCCCTCGCCCTACCCGACGGCACCGAACGCGTCGTCGAGGGCCGCATGGAGGGCACCCTCCGCCACCGGCCGGCCGGCACGAACGGCTTCGGCTACGACCCGATCCTCCAGCCGGAGGGCTACGACGTGACCTGCGCCG